>JAAZDF010000110.1 GCA_012512905.1 Clostridium sp. | reverse complement strand
TCCAGCTCTGAGTTGTAGGCTAAAGACCTAATTACTGGGTATTCAGCACTAGGCCCACTTCTCATGTTCAAACTGGTCGTAACATACATTGTTTTTACAAAGGATGTTGAAGCTGGCTCTGATTTCGTAACTGAAACATTAGCTTTTGGTGCTTCTGCTGATTTAGTCGCTAATTTTTCTACTGGCTTGGAGTCTGCTACCTTATTTTCCTGACTTTCTTGTTCAGCTGCAGATTCTCCTACTACTGGATCTACTTCCACCTCTGCAAGTTCAGTAGCTTTATTTTTTGCTGGAGCCTCTCCTGGTGCGTAATCAAGTGTTGCTGTATATTCGATATCCTTATTTAAATCTTCAATTGCATCTAATTCAAATTTTTCTGCTAAGGATAATATAATTTTATTTTTTTTTCTAATTCCTTTTCTTAAGTTTAAAGAACTTGCAGTTTTCATTGTTTTAGCTGTATATCCCTTTAAAGATTTATTAGGAATATAAGCTACAGTTCCATTAACCTTAACTTTCCACCATCCATCTGATTCTTCAGATAAAACCTCTACTGATGTTCCTTCAGCTAATTTCAGGTTTTGAACAAATCTTATATTGACAATCCCTGGTTTTTCTATGTCTGGTATATAAATAACAGGACATTCTACAGACCTATCAGAAACAACAACATTAGCTTTTGCGTTCTGAAACGGTGAACCATGAGTTATACCAATAATAGAACTAGATATTAGTATTAATAGAAAAGTGATTACTTTAAAAGCTTTTAATTTCTTCATTTTATTCCTCCTATTATATGCTTATCAACTATTTTTTGTATGGAAGGCTTTACTAATTAAAATTCCACATAAAATTAGGAACCCCCTAAAAAAGTTCCAACTCATTTAATTATATAGCTTAAACAAATAATATCAATCGATTATTCACGAATTATTATTATTTTGTTCATGTTTTATCTATCTTTTAAACGCTATCATCCATATTTAATGCCATTAGGAAGCTTATTATAATATTCTCACTTTTGAGAAAAATTCACAATTGAACTAGCTATTGTTACATTTATATACCCTTTTAAGCAATATTTTTTAAACTCATTACAAAAAGTCCAGACCCAGTAATGAGGGTCTGGACTTTCAATTTCATTTTTTCTTTTGGAAATAAATTACCTGCATTTTACCTTTATGTAAAATACACTTTAATTATTCTCTTCGAGTAGTATTTTTTCTGTGACGCTGTTTATCAAATCAAAATCATATCCTCGTCCAGCAAGAAAAGTAAAAAGTTTTCCTTTAAGTTTGTACTGATCATCTTCTCTTCTTTTAAGCTGTATATATTTCTTTAAGGCAATATCATAACATCTTTCTTCTTCAACTTTTTCTACTGAATCATCTTCTATCATCGTGTTTGAAATTGCTTCAGATATAATTTCTTTACTAATACCCTTTCTCTCTAAATCATAACTAATTTTTGTCATTCCGTTTGTTCTAATTTTACTTTTTATAAAAATTTCTGCATATCTATAATCATCAGTTAAATTATACTCTCTAAGAACAAGAATTACCCTATCAATCGTATTTTCTTCATATCCCTTTTTTTCAAGATTATCTCTAACTTCTTTTTCAGTTTTATATGTTCGTTCTAGATATTTATAAGCTTGACCTCTAGCTTTTAGAAATTCATCTTCCTTGGCTATTTCTTTCAATGTTTCAACATCAATTTTATCACCAATCTTTAAGGATCTTTTATAAACTAACTCATTACTACAAGCTAAAATAAATTCACCTTCCACAAAAATACTTACTCTTTCTTTGTTTTTTTTATTTGTTTTAATATCAGTTATTTTAGTCATTTATTTACCCCTTAATATCATTACTGTTGGATCTTTGAGTAATTTATTTGCAATATTTATAAGATCTTCTTTACTTATCCTATCAAGTTTCTTCAACTCATCAATAAAATTATCTGGTGACTTGCCACTTAAAACTAAGTCAGATACAAGAGAGGACAAACTCACAGTATTATCTAGTATCTCATATATACTATATTTCATTGCCTTTCTCATAACACTTATATCTTCATCACTAACAGATTTACCTTTTTTTGTATTTTCCACACTTTTTTGTATTTCTGCTAACACCTTATCTATATCTTTTGGTGCACTTTGAGTGTATATATATAAATTTTTAATTCCATCTGTCAAATCTATATCTGAATAAATATCATAGACAAGAGCTTTTTCCTCCCTTAGGTTTTTATAAAGAATCGAATTTGTACTTACACCAAATTTATAATTAAGAATTTTAAGAGGTAGCTCTTCTTCTTGTTTTATATTAAAAGAATATATGATTCCAAGACTAGATTGATTTTTTTTATTATTTATTTCATAAATCCCTGCAATATTTTTTTCGAATTTGTGCTTATACACATCTAAATCTTTTCGTTCCCATGAAGTAAATATATTCTCAATATTATCCTTTACATATATGTGACTATAATCTGAAACAATTACTAGAATGGAATTATTAGGTCTGTAATATTTATCAAAATATGGTTTTATATTTTCTTTTTTAAAATTTTCTATGTTTTCTTTTTCACCAATAATACTGTGTTTAAGTTTAGATTTTTTATATGCTTTTTTCGATAACTCTCTATAGGTCAGCTCTTCTGTATCATCTAATCCCATTTCGTATTCAGAAAGAATTACATTTCTTTCTTTTTCTATCTCTTCATTTGTAAACAGAGGAAATCTTACCATTTCATTTAATAAACCCAAAAGATTAAAAAGTTCCTCTTTAAGTCCTGACCCTGTGTATACTGTATGATTATTATCTGTATAGGCATTTATATCACATCCAGATAATTCTACTATTTTATTTATTTCTTTTGCTGTTTTAAATTTATTACTTTTAAAGATCATATGCTCTATAAAATGTGATATACCATTATTCCTTTTTTCTTCATATAAAGAACCTACTTTGAAAGCCAAGTTAAAAGAAAAAATTTCCCCTGCTTTTTTTATGCTTATAACTTCTAGTCCATTTTGAAGCTTATATTTTTTATAATCAATTTCCATCTAATTTCTCCATTTATTATATTATTTTATATTATCTTATTTTTATATATATTAGTTTAAAACATATTCTATCAAATATATCATATTTCTCAATTAATTTAATTAAAAATATTTTAAAAATGGCTTTTGATGTTATAATAAAGTAACTGATACGATACAATGGAGGAAAATGATGAATTACAAGTACACAGAAATTATAGATTATTTGAGAGAAGAGATTGAGAATGATGTTTATACAAATAAACTTCCTTCTATACGAGCTCTTGCAATTAAATTTGATTGTTCAAATTCTACTGTTATTAGGGCATACAACGAACTTATTTCAATGGATCTTGTGTTTTCTGCACCAAAAAGCGGGTATTTTATAAACACAAAAAAGAGAAATGATTTTGTAGATTTTGATTTTTATTCTGGTATTCCTTCTGATGATTTGATTCCATACAAAGACTTAAAAAAATCCTATGACTATATTTTAAATAAAGAAAATTTGCAGCTATTAAATTATAGCTATCCTATGGGATATAATCTCTTAAGAGAATACATAAGTCTGAAAACTAACTCTAGTGAAGTTTCTTTAGACTCTGTTATGGTAACTTCGGGAATACAGAATTCCCTTGATATAATTCTTAGTAATTTAAAAGAAGATGAGTATATTTTAGTTGAAGATCCTACTTACAATATTTTAATTGCAAGTCTTGATATAAAAAAAGTAAAGTATAAAGTAGTAAAAAGAACAATAGAGTCTATAGACCTCGTAGAGATGGAGGATATATTAAAAAACTATACTATAAAATATTTTTTCACAGTTTCAAGAAATCATAACCCTCTTGGAACTGATTTAAGTGAAAATCAAATAAAAGAAATAATCGATCTTTCATATAAATATGATTTTTATATTATAGAAGATGATTATTTAAAGGATATATCAAAAGGACCTACATTTTTTAAATATAGTAAAGAAAAAACTATATACATAAGAAGTTATAGTAAATCAATTAGTCCTGCATTAAGACTTTCCTACATGATAACACCTAAAAAGTTGGTTCATGATTATACAAATAGTGGAACTTACTTAAATCTTGGTGCATCTCTTTTAAATCAAGGAGTCCTTTTACACTACTTGAAATCAGAAAGTTATAATAAAAATATAGATTTACTTGAAGACTATTTAAAGCAAAATATAATGATCTATAAAAATGCTATGGTAAATTTTCCTTATAAATTTAGTATTCCTGAATGTGGTTTTTATTCATATATAGAGTTTCCAGAAAACTTTGCTCTAGATACTTTAATTGAAAATTTAAAAGTTAAAGGGTTTCTATTTAGAAAAATAACTGGATTTACCTTAAAAGATAACGTTAAAGCGTTAAGAATTAGTCTTGTAAGGGTACGCCCAGACTCTATGAATGATGCAATGACTTCTCTTGTAGATGAGACCCTTAAACTAAAAGATAAAAAGAAAAATGAAAACAAACTTTATATATAATAGGATATTATTTTTCTATAAAAAAACTGCAATTTAATTCTAATTAAAGGCTTAAATTGCAGTATTTTCATGTTTTATATATAAGATATTCTAGGTATTTTCATTAAGCTATTTATTTAAGAAGTGCCTTAGCTAGGTCCTCTGATTTTGCAAAATCATCCTCATCTGGATTCCAAAGAGACCTTATATTTTCATCTACAACTTCAAATCCAGCATCTTTTAATTTTTCTTGAAGAATCTTAACACTCTCACCGCTCCATCCATAGCAACCAAAAGCTGCTGCTTTCTTCTCTTTAAATTTTAATGATTTTAAAAAGTGAAGCCATCCAGCAACACTTGACAATATATCATTCCCAGTAGTTGGAGATCCTACCGCTATTGCTTTTGATTTAAATACCTCAGTCATAATTTCATTTTTATCTGTTTTAGCGCAGCTAAATACCTTAACAACAGTATCAGGACTTTCTTTTGAGATTGCCTGAGAAATCTTATGGGCAAGTTTTGCTGTTCCATCCCACATAGTATCATAAACAATAGTTATTTGATCTTCCTGGTAAGCATCTGCCCACTCTGCATATTTTTCAATTATTTGCATAGGGTTATCTCTCCAAATAACACCATGACTTGTTGCTATTATGTCTATTGGTAGATTAAGATCTACTATTTCTTTAATTTTTTTAGTAACAAAATTAGAAAATGGATTTAATATATTAGCATAGTACTTCATAGCTTCTCTATCAAGCAAACATTTATCTGCCTTATCATTAAATAATTCTTCAACAGCATAATGCTGACCAAAGGCATCATTTGAAAATAATATATTATCTTCAGTCAAATATGTAGCCATTGAATCAGGCCAGTGAAGCATAAGCATTTCAACAAATATTAATTTTTTTCCATTACCAATATCAACTGAATCTCCTGTTTTAACAGTTCTGAAATCCCATCCTTTCTTACCATATTGACCTTCTATACTTTTAACAGCATTTTTTGTGCAATAAATAGGTGTATCAGGTATTTCTTTCATAATATCCACAAGAGCGCCTGAGTGGTCAACTTCACCATGATTTATAACAATAAAATCTAAATCTTTTAAATCAATTTCCTTTTTTAAATTATCAATAAACTCAAATCTATTAGGTGCCCAAACAGTATCTATCAGTACATTTTTCTCTTCTTCTATTAAATATGCATTTTGACTAGATCCATTTATTATAGAATAGTCATCACCATGAAAAGTTTCAAGTTCCCAGTCGATATACCCTACCCAATTTACATTATTTTTTACTAATCTTTTCATATTTCCCCCCATATTTATATATAGTAAATTCAGTACATACACTTTTAAATAAACTAACAAAAAAACTTATTACCATCTTACTTATACAATTATATTATAAATATTTTTTTATGTAAATGTTTAGATATTCGAAAAGTAAGTTTGAAAAATATGTTTTCATTTTATTCTTATTTAAAAAAACATTTTTTAAATACAAAAAAAAGATAACTGCTATTTTCTTCGCAATTATCTCCTTTATAATTTAAATTATTATAATTTTTCTCCCATATGAGGACCTAAACAAATAAATTTGAATTTTATGTTAATTTTTTATGGTTATTCTATTACATTTCTTATCCATTTTTTTGATTTTATCCGAGGATATGCAATAGACGCTTTAACTAGCTCTTCTAATGATACAAGTCCCACAACGATGTATACAGGAAGCTTAAATACAAGAACACCTATAAATGCAATTGGTACTCCTATAAGCCACACAGATACTAACTCAAGTTTCATTGAAAAAGCAGTATCCCCACCACCTCTTAGCACACCCACTATTGCTGTAGAATTAAACATTCTTACAATAAATGTGAATCCTAATATAATGAGAATTTTTCTAGATGCTTCATAAACACCAGGATCAAGGTCACTAAATAACATCAAAGTTAATCTCGGAGTCAAAGACTGTGTTAACCCTAAAAACACTCCAAAAAGAGTGGCTATAAGTAAAAACTGAATAGCATAATCATATGCTTCTTCCTCTTCTCCAGCCCCAATTTTGGCACCTACCATAATTGTGCATGCATTTGCAAGCCCCTTTACAACAACTAAAAACATATTCTGAACCGTAGTTGCAACTTGCACAGCTGCAGTGGCTTCCTCACCCATTTTTGCATAGGCAATAGAGTACATTACCTGGCCTAAAGACCAAAAAGCTTCATTTAATATAACAGGCCAGGTCGTAATAATATATCTTCTAAAAAATGATTTATCATAGCTAAAAAGTTCTTTAAAACTCGCAGCCAAGACACCACGTCCCATATATACAAATAAAATAGTTACTCCCAGTTCTAAAAACCTTGCAATCACGGTACCCCAAGCAGCCCCTACTACTCCCATTTGTGGAAATCCAAACTTTCCAAATATTAATGCATAATTAAAAAATACATTTGTTAGTACAGAAACTATAGATACAAATACAGGTATATTGGCCTTCCCTGTTGTTCTAAGAGCCACACTGTAGGCAAAGGAAATAGCTGTTACTATATAAGATAAAGATACTACCTTTAGGTACTTACTTCCAATTAAAATTACATCAGGATCTTGTATAAGTAGGCCCATTAAAAATTCTGGGAAAAAGAATGCAAGTATAGTAAATATGAGTCCTAAAAGACCGCTTAGAGTTATGGCAAGTCCTAAAACTTTTTTTATATTTTTTTTATCTCTTTTACCCCAATACTGGGCTATAAATATAGAAGAACCACTATTAATTCCAAAAGAGACAACTATATAAAAGAAGAAAACCTGATTTGCAAGTCCAACAGCTGCAATTGCAGATTTTCCTAAACTACTAATCATAACAGTATCCACCATGTTAAGTGATGATGTTATTAAGTTTTGAATTGCTACTGGTATTGCTATAGAAAACATTGATTTTAAAAACTTTTTGTCCTTTAGAAACTTAAGCCTCATACCAAACCCCCAAATTTATTTCGTGTTTCTTTTTAAATACAACTCCATACATTCTACTTTATAATAAGCTATCTTACAAGATTTAATTTTTAAGGCTTCTTTTAATCTTATGATTAGGCTTATAAAAAAATTCAAAACAAATAAAGCGCAACTATTATTAAGATAGCTACGCTTTATAATCTTTGATTAATCTATACTTTCAATTAATTCAAGAATGATTCCGTCTGGATCTCTAAAATAAACAGCTTTACTTTTTCCAAAACCCTCAGAGCTAAAATCAAATAATTGTGGCTTTGATATAAATTCTACGCCTTTTTCTTTTAGTCTCAAATAAGTTTTATCGATATTATCTACTTTAAAGCAAATTTCTGATATAGATACCCTAGATAATTCTGCCCTATCCCTATCATCTGAAAAAAGGTTTTCTCCCTGAAACTCAAGTAATTCTACTGGCGGCGCCATCATATGTTCACTTCCATTTAAATATACTACCCGTAGCTTACAGTTTTCTTTTCCAAAAAGTTTATCAGTTTCTTTTCCTTTCATTAGAATTTCTCCTTTATAAGATAATCCTAGTACATTTTTATAAAATTCTAATGACCTATCCATATTTTTAACAGTTATCCCAATATGAACTACTTCATTAATCATCATCTACCACTCCTTAAATAATAAAATAAATCTTATCCTTGTATTACATTTTATAGTGCTTTTCGTATCTCTTTGCTAATTAGGTTCTATTTTAAATTTACTCGAATTAAAGGTAATATTTCTTTAATTAAAATTATAATTTGTAACAATAGGCTCTCTACCTGAAACTTTATCATTATAATACTCATAGTTACACAGACCTATCATTGATCCCTGCACATTATAAACATCCTTATACCCATTTCCTTGAAGGGCTAATACTGCATTATAGGATCTTTGCCCACTTCTGCACTGAACATAAACAGGCCTGTCTTTTGGAATTTCACCCATCCTTCCCCTTAATTCACTAAGAGGTATATTAATAGAGTTTTTAATATGCCCAAGATCATATTCATCTTTTTCTCTAACATCAACTATAAAAGCACCTTTTTCAACTAAGTCTCTAATTTTTGTTACAGCTACCTGCTTATATCTTCCATTTAATAAATTAATCCCTACAAGAGCAGCTATATTAACAGCATCTTTTGCAGTTCCAAATTCTGGTGAGTATGCTAATTCCATTTCTTTAAGATCATATAATGTACCGTTCATTTGAATTATTGATCCAACGAGGTCTATTCTCTTATCTATATTACCTTTACCTACAGCTTGAGCTCCGAGAATTTTGCCACTTGGATAATCAAATATAAGTTTAAAAAATAATGGATTAGAATTTGGCATTATTCCTACTTTATCTTTTGGTATTATATAGGAATACATATAGTCAATTCCTGATTCTTTACATTGTTTTTCGTTTAATCCAGTGGAAGCTGCATTCATATCAAATAGTTTAATTATTGATGATCCTACAACACCTTTGTTTCTAGATGGCAGTCCATATATATGATCAGCGCAGGCTCTTGCTTGCCTTTGAGCTGGCCCTGCTAAAGATAGCATTGTAGGCTTCCTTGTAATAAAGTGTTTGCTTTCTATGACATCTCCCACTGCATAAATACCTGGGATACTTGTTTCATAGTGTTGATTCACTTTAATGCCACCTGTTACTCCAAGCTCTATTCCTGAGTTTTTTGCAAGACTCGTTTCAGGATATATTCCAACTGCCATAACAACGCAGTCAGATAAAATCTTTTTACCTGAACCAAGAATTACCCTGTCATCATGAATTTCTTTTACAGCATCATTAAATATAAGATTTACACCTTTGCCTACAATTTCTCTATTTAAAATTTGAGACATATCGTAATCTAATGGATCCATTATTTGATTCTCAGCCTCAACAAGACTTAAGTTATATCCCTTAAGTTTTAAATTTTCCATAACTTCAAGCCCAATAAATCCTCCACCAACTACTACAATATCTTTAACTTTATTCTCACTAATATAATTATCTAGAGCAACAATATCTGGTACATTTTTCACTGAAAAAACATGTTTTTTATCAATACCTTTTATACTTCTTGGCATTATAGCATTAGATCCAGGAGCTAGAATAAGTTCATCATAACTCTCTTCATATTCTTTACCTGTTTCAATATTTTTAACAATTATTTTTTTATCTTTTGCTTTTATTTTAATTACTTCATTTAAAACTCTAACATCAATATTATATTGATTTTTAAAATTTTCAACTGTCATTAATAGTAAGGACTCACTACTAGCAATTTGTCTACTCAAAAAGTTGGGTAAACAACAATTTGAAAAAGAAGGATAAGGTCCCTTTTCAAAAACTATCACCTTAGCAGACTCATCAAGTCTTCTTACCCTTGTTGCTACAGATGCACCACCAGCTACCCCACCAACTATTACAACTTTCCTACCCATTCTACTATTCCTCCTAGGTTTTAATTTATAATCTGAACCATTAAACTCTCATTAATCAATAATCAAATTAACTATCTAATTATATATTCTACACCTTTTAAATAAATATCCATAATTATAAAGGATTCAAAAATATTTTAGAGTCAATACATGGTTTTTATGTAGAAATATATAGACTATTTATTTAATTATAAATTCACTCAATCTTGATATCTTTAACCAAATTCTAAATATATCTTGATATTCATTAGTTCTAGTGTTAACATTTATGTGTCCTTAAAGTAGTTTTAAATGTTACTTAATTTAGATCATTAGAACATATATTAGGAGCAATTTATGAAAACAAAAATAACAAAAATCATATATATTATTCTTGGTTTTTTATTTATGGGACTAGGTATACTAGGAATTGCACTTCCTATACTTCCTACAACACCATTTTTACTTCTTGCTTCGTATTTCTTTGCAAAAGGTTCCACACGTTTCCACAGATGGTTTTTAAAAACTAAATTATACGAAAATTATTTAAAAGAATTTATAGAAAATAGATCTATGACTTTAAAAAGAAAATTTTCTATACTAATTCCTGTTTCTCTGCTTTTAATATCTACTGCAATTTTAATTGATAGCATATATGCACGGATTGCTATCGCAATAATTATTGTTTTAAAATATTATTACTTCTTTTCTCGAATTAAGACAGTTGAAAAAGATCAAGTATCTATATCTTGTAATAAAATTTAACTTTAAAATATATATCAAAAAAGTGACCTATTTAAAATGATAGGTCACTTTTTTCTTTAAATTTGTTTTATTTTTGAATTTCAATAACTTCTTTTAAAGCATCTGAAATACTATTACATGACATAGTTGCTTCAGATACTGCATCAACATCTACTCTTTGCTCTTCTACTATTGAAGATTCAAATTCTTTAAGCTGATCATCAGTAATGTAAGCATTTTCAGCCCCATCAACTATTTCAACTTTGCTTATTTTGCCATCTACAACAGTTGCAGCTATTGTAAATACACCAGTAGTGTCTTCAACTTCAGCTTCATAAACTCCGTCAACATATTTAACTTCTTCTTTTACATCAGATACATCGTTGATTGTAACTTCTGTTGTAACTGAACTTTTTCCATCTAAAATATGTTGTGATGCTGCTCTTCCTGATAATATTGCTTCAGACAAAAATACACCGTTTTGATATAGATTTGAAACGTAGCTTCCAAGTTCTCCCGCTGAATATAAGTTAGGAATTGGTTCGTCGTTCCAATCTAGTACTCTTGAATTAATATCTCTCTTAGCCCCACCAGTTGTCGCAACTAATGTTGGAGTTAAAGAAACTGCATAAAAAGGAGCTGTTTCAATTTTAGTCATTTTTTCAGGGTCTCTACCAAAATCTGTATCTTCACCTTTATCTACCATAGCATTATAATTATCAATTGTTTCCTTTAATTTAATAGGATCTCTTCCAGTTTTTTCTGCAAGTTCTTCTATGGTATCAGCTTTTATAATCCACCCAGCATCAATTTCTTTTTGATTATCTGCTGACCACTGATATCCTTCAGTTGTTATAGGCCATGATAACCAAGGTGTTATAACCATATCTCCAAGCCTTGTAGTTTCATCAAAGATTAAATCTACAGGAAGTGCTCTTTCATGATGTAAATCTACATATCTTCCATGTTCTTTAAACTTCATATGTTGACGATGGTAATCACGGGACTCATCATAAAAACGCTCACTTTCTGAATCTACTTCTAGCCATGAACCTGTCTTAAATACCATTTGCCTTATAAATGTAGATTCAAAGTCAGGAACTTTAACTCCAAGCCAAAACCCTCCGGATTGTGTTTGATTATTCATATGCCATAATTTAGCTCCAGCTAATTGAAGCATTTCTATTCCATCTCCAGTATTGCCAGGAGTTCCTGATGTATATACTTCATCCATTCCATGGAAATTTCTTTGCATTTCTAAATTATTCTCAAATCCACCACAGGCCATAATTACACCTTTATTTGCTTTAATTTTAATAGTTTTTCCTTCTAATGTTTCAGCAATAACCCCTAAAATTTCTTTTGTTTCAGGGTCTTGAATAAGTTCAACCGCAGGCGTATCATATAAAACTTCTAATTTTCTATCTTCAACTACCTTTGCAAAACCTTTCCAAACTCCACCAGCTTCAAATGATGGACCATCTTTTTCTCTTATATGGGCTGATGTTCCTTTAAAGTCAGAGCCTTCAAGATCTGCAAACTCAACCACCATATTCCCCCACTCAAGTGGTCCGCCCCCTACATATCCAACTTCGTAATTAACACTGTCCATTGTTTCAACTATCCATCCTATTTGATCAGCCATTTCATTACTCCACCAATCAAGATAATCTTCAGGAATTGGATTTGGCTCGTTACAAGCCTTCATATAACTTTTAAAAGTTTCTATGTCTTCCTTTTGAGGTACTATAAATGTTTGTCCTGATGCTATTGAATTTCCTCCAGCAGCTTCTATTGGCATTTTCTCAAGAATTAATATTTCAGCTTCAGGATCAATATCATTTGCTTCAACAGCTGCAGCTGCTCCTGCAAGACCATATCCTACAATACATATGTCTACTTCTTTATCCCACTTTTCATCTGAGCTTACACTTTCAGATGGTGTTTCAAGTGAAGTCTTATCTTC
>JAAZDF010000109.1 GCA_012512905.1 Clostridium sp. | reverse complement strand
TTTTATTTAAATATGTTTTTTACAGATGTTTTTACTTTTTTAGTTGTTATTTTAACTTTACGTTTCATAACCTGTTTTATAACTTCTGGTTTTAAGTCCATAAATTCAACACTTGCTTCATCATATGGTCTTACTAGAGTTATAGCGTCAAATTTACATCTAGTAGTACAAACTCCACACCCAACACATTTAAACTCATCTATCTCAACTAATCCACATCCTAAACATCTTTCTGTTTCTAGTTTAATTTGCTCTTCAGTTAAAAGTCCTCTTGTGTCTACAAATTCAATTTGATTTTTAACCTTTTCAATATCTTTAGCTTTTTGTCTTGGCATATGGTCATATCCTGAATAATCATATTTATCTTTATCTAAAGAATGATATAATTTTCTGTTTCTTCCAATTGTAAGACTTTGTCCTTTATGAACAAATCTATGAATCAATATGGCACCTTCTTTTCCTGCAGCTATAGCATCTATTGCAAACTTAGGTCCTGTTGTAACATCTCCACCTGCAAATATATCTTTTTGGTCAGTCTGGTATGTAAATCCATCAGCAATAATAGTATTGTTTGGATTTAATTTAGCGTCGGAGCCTTTAAGCATATCTCCCCAGCTTATTGCTTGTCCTATAGATACAATTACATGGTCAGCCTTAACTATTTTTGTATCATTTTCATCGTATTTAGGATTAAATTTACCATCCTTATCAAATATGCTAACACATTTTTTCAGTTCTACGCCAGTAACTTTTCCGTTTTCAGTTAAAATTTTATTAGGAGCCCATGAGTTATTAATAGAAATATTTTCCTCTAAAGCCTCATCTATCTCTTCATCTAAAGCGCTCATTTCATTTTTAGCTTCTAGGCAGTACATATTAACAGTTTCTGCTCCAACTCTTGTTGCAGTTCTAGCAACATCTATAGCAACATTTCCGCCACCAATTACAACTACATCGCCTTCAAGCTCTGAGTGTCTATTTAGATTCACATCTTTTAGGAAATCTACTCCAGTGATTACACCTTTAGCATTTTCTCCTTCGATGTTAAGCTTTCTTCCAGCTTGAGCACCTATTGCAAGATAAAATGCCTCTACGCCTTCATCTCTAAGCTCTTCTATAGTAATATCCTTACCAACTTCTACACCAGTTTTGAATTTAACATTCATTTCTTTAAGTATATCTATTTCTGCATTAATAACATCTTTTTGAAGTCTATATGAAGGAATTCCAAAAGTAAGCATTCCGCCTAAAACTTCTTCTTTCTCATAAACGGTAACATCATATCCGTCTATAGCTAGGTAATATGCACAGGATAAGCCTGCTGGTCCAGCACCAATTATTGCTACCTTGTTATTATATTTTTTCCTAACTTTAGGAATATATCTTACATCTTTATCAAGATCCTGCTCAGCTATAAACTTTTTAATATCGTCTATTGCAATTGGATCATCTATATCTCCTCTTGTACAAGCAGACTCACAGCTTCTTGGACATATTCTTCCGCAAACTGCAGGGAATGGATTTTCTTGCTTTATAAGAGCTAAAGCTTCTGTATACCTTCCTTGGGATGCAAGTTTTATATAGGCAGGTATAGAGATATGTGCTGGACATTCTGTTTTACAAGGAACTGATCCTTCTTCTGTCACAACTTCTTTATTTTCTCTATAATTTGGATCCCATCTGTCAGGTCCCCACTCTGTATCTCTTGGAGTTTCTCTTTCCTTTTCAACTTTTAAAGTTGTATCTTTAGAACATAAGCTAGGTCCAAGTTTAAGTGCATTCATATTACAAGCATCAACACATTCTCCACAGCCAACACATTTTTCTTCATCTATCTCTGCAATATAGTTAGATCTAACCATATCTGAGTTTCCAAACATACCAGCAGATCTAAGAGCAAGACAAGAACAGCCACAGCAGTTACAAATAGCATGAGTTTTTCCAGGACCATCAATATTTGGTATTTGATGAATCATCCCATCATCTTCAGCTTGCTTTACAATTTCAAATGCTTCTTCACGAGTTATTTGCCTTCCTCTACCAGTTTTTATATAGTACTCAGCTCCAAAGCCAATTTGTATACACATATCCTTTGAAAGATGTCCGCAGCCTTCACCCATGATTTCTCTAGCTTCTCTACAAGAACAATTTGTAACAGAAAATAAATCATTTTCATTTAAATATGTTGAGATTTCCTCGTAAGATGCTCTTCTAGATTCTCCTTCTATAGCTTCTTCTATAGGAATAACTCTCATAAGACCTTTTCCCATAGGGAAACTTCCAACAGATGCTCCACCTCTAACTCTTCCATATTCTTCAAAGGCCATTGCAATTTCTGGATGTTTTTCTATATTTTCTCTATTATTTACCATCATTTCCATAATTCCAGGAATCCATGTAGAATACCAGTATTTATCTACTCCATCAATTTCATTGACAACTACAACTCCAGCCATTGCTAAATCCCATAACAATTCTGCTGTTTTTTCTACAGATTTTCCGCACCGCGGCGCAACTTCTTTTGCGCTCATAGGTTCAAGCATTTTAAGAGAAAGCGCAACTTCCGCCATCTCAGTTGTAACTACTGGAGCGAGTATTTTGTATTCTGGATCATTTTCCGTTAATCCATTTTTGCTACCCATCTTTTTTCTACTAACTTGATTAGCGAATTCTAATACTTTCAACTTTACCATATTGTTACTCCTTAAATTTATTTTTATATAAGTTTTGCTTTTTATTTTTTAAAATTTTCTGTTTTAGCTTTTAACCAGTTAGACCATTCTTCAATTCCTTCTCCTGTTTTAGCAGAAACCGGTATTATCTTTATATCTGGATTTAAAGCCTTAGCACGCTTTGTAACTGCATCCATATCGAAATCAAAATAATCTATAACATCTATTTTATTTACTATAAGAACATCACAAATTGAGAACATAAGAGGATACTTAAGAGGTTTATCGTCGCCTTCTGGAACACTAAGGATCATTACATTTGAATGAGATCCTGTATCAAACTCTGCTGGACAAACAAGGTTTCCAACATTTTCAAGTACTACAAGATCTAAGTTTTCATAGCCAAGTCCATCTAAACCTTGCTTTGTCATAGATGCATCTAAATGGCACATACCACCAGTATGAAGTTGTATAACCTTAACTCCTGTTTTTGATATAGTTTTTGCATCAACATCTGAATCAATATCTGCTTCTAAAACACCAATTTCAAGTTTATCTTTAAGATTTTCTATAGTTCTTAAAAGAGTTGTTGTCTTTCCAGATCCTGGAGATGACATTAAGTTAATCAAAAAAACTCCTTCTTCTTTTAAATTATCTCTAAGTTCATCTGCTTCCCTTTTATTCTGATCAAAAATACCTTCTTTAATTTTCAATACTTTAAATGTATTCATTTTTTACCTCCAAAAATTTCCTAAATTAGATAAAAACTTTACTTTTGTTTAGTTTTTAACAATAGAGCCCAAGCTATTCTTATTTAATTAAGCTAAGATTATCACGGAGTTGTTAAATAATCAACAAGCTGTGAACTTATCTCCTCCAAAAATGTCTTTTATAAAATTTTTATTATCTTGAAAAACAACAAGTTAGCGGCCTTATATTTCTCTGTGCTTTTTATTATTAAAACATCTCAAAAGGGCTATTCTATGCGATTTTATCCTAGTTTATAATTTAATTAATTTATTAAAAATCATCTTTATTATGCAAGTATTCATTATATTGAGCTTTTTTAAATTTATCAGTTTCACCGAATACGGTTCGGTTTATTAACTAAGTGTTAAAAAAAATCTCTATTATTTAAATTTTCATATATTTTGATTTTTCCTCTTTTATTTTAATTTTCTCTCATTTTAGTAGGGATTTTGTTTAACAAAATACAAAAAGCATCTTTTAGCTTTTATACTAAAAGATGCTCTTAAGTATTTATTTATTAAAGTTTTTTATTTTTCTGCTCCATCTAAAGCTTTTATCACAGCTTCCATAATTCTGTCATAGGTATAGGTTGCTCCACTAATAGCTTCTACATCTTTTAAGGATTTATTTTTTGATATTTCCTGTGGAATTTTAGTTAATGAATCTCCAGCTATCGCCTCAGTTTCATTGTGACTCACGATTTCTACCTTATCAATTTTACTATCTTTAACCTCTACTTTAACTACCATAGGGCCATCTTGACCATCAACAGTTGCTTCATATTCTCCATCATTATATTCTGCATCAAAGTCTATATCTAAAGATCCTTTCTCTTTTTTCTCGAAAAACTTTTTATCAATTAGATTAGATGCTTTTTCTACTTTATCTCCATCTTTTAAATCTGCTGCCATTAGACTTCTCGCCGCATCTTTACCCTGAACAACAGGTCCCATTACTCCTACACCACTTGATACATATCTTCCCCAGGTATATACAACTTCTCCTGCAGCAAAAAGACCTGGAATTGTATTTCCATTTTCATTTAATACATTCATATTACTATCAGTTTGAATCCCGCCGAGTGTTAAAAGTGCTAATGGTTTTGTTTTAACTGCGTAGTATTTATCTCCTTCTACTTTATTTACAGCTAAATTAAATGGATTTTCATCTTCTTTAAATACTCTACCAAAATCATCTTTTTCTCCAGATTCTACGTGGCTATTGTAATTTTCAACTGTTTCTATGAGAGACTGCTCTGGAACATCTATTACTTTCGCAAGTTCCTCTAAAGATTCTGCAGTTTTTATGTACTCCTCTCCAGCTTCACTCATAAAGAAAACTTCATACATACCTTTTTGTGGACTCTTCATAAGATCTTCTATGATATTATCTGTGTAAATCTCCCATTGTATTCCTTCTGGTTGTTTTTCTAGCTCAAACTCACGAACAACATTGTCTGGGTGATTTTCATTTACAAATCTTTTTCCTTCATTATTTACTAATATACCACCAGCAAACTGAGTTTTGGTTGTCATTATTCTTCCAACACCCTCTACTTTTGGATTTTCAAGTCCCATTGGAAAAGTTGGTACCCA
>JAAZDF010000108.1 GCA_012512905.1 Clostridium sp. | reverse complement strand
GTAATTAACACTGTCCATTGTTTCAACTATCCATCCTATTTGATCAGCCATTTCATTACTCCACCAATCAAGATAATCTTCAGGAATTGGATTTGGCTCGTTACAAGCCTTCATATAGCTTTTAAAAGTTTCTATGTCTTCTTTTTGAGGTACTATAAATGTTTGTCCAGATGCTATTGAATTTCCTCCAGCAGCTTCTATTGGCATTTTTTCAAGAATCAATATTTCAGCTTCAGGATCAATATCATTTGCTTCAACTGCTGCAGCTGCTCCTGCAAGACCATATCCTACAATACATATGTCTACTTCTTTATCCCACTTTTCATCTGAGCTTACACTTTCAGATGGTGTTTCAAGTGAAGTCTTATCTTCATCTTTTCCACAAGCTGATAAGGATAAAAACATAGTCAAGAGTAAAAGTACACTAAAAAACTTTTTTGATATTTTCATTTTATTCCCCCTATTTATTCAATTGCTTTTCTTAGTAAGTATAAGTTAACTGTAAATATACCTTAACAGTAAACATCTATTTACTAGTTCGTTAATACTATAACATTAATAATATATTTTGTCTATCCTTACTTTTAAATTTAAATATAATTATATTATTTAGCTACATACCATAATAAATTGGTTTTTTCTCATATAGAATGCTACAATTAATACTACATAGGGGGTGGATTAATTGATATCAATAAAACCAGAAAAACAAATAGAATTAATTTTAGAAGATGACTTCTTATCCCTTCTTTTCTACTATATATGCATGACTCATGAGTATTTAAGTAAACCTTATATAAAGTTTTTAAGAGAAGAGTATGATTTAAATGGGCACCAAATGGCTGCTGTAGGATATTTAAAACAAAATAAGTCTATGACCATGGGAGAACTGTCTTTAAAAGTAGATATTAGTAAGCAACAAACTACGCAGCTAGTAAATTCTCTAGTAGAAAAAAAATTTGTAACTCGTGAAGTAAATCCAGAAAACAGGCGTGAAGTCATAGTAAAACCGACAGAACATGCAATTAATATTTTAATAGAGGGTACAAATTATTTTTTAATGAATGCCATGGAACAAATAAATGAAATGTTTGGAGATGACAAAGAAAAACTAGAAGAAAGTTTAAGATATCTTTCAGATGTAATACCAAAAATGGATTTTTCAATGGATAATTTTTCTAAATAATTGATCTTATAATTAGGAGTAAATATAAAAGCTTTATAAAGAGAAAAGGTGATATTCTCTTTATAAAGCTTTTTATTTATTTAATTGGTAACAAATGCTATGAAAACTAGAATATTTAAAAGTTAAAGATACTTTTTAAAAACTAATTCTCACTAGTGATTTCACTTAGATATGAGGATACTAATATTAATAATGCTCCAAAAATCTGGAATTTATTCATAGATTCCTGGAGAAATATAAAGGCCGTTAGCACTGCAACTATCGGATCAAGATAGCTAAGAATCGCAATTGATTTTCCCTTTACATTTTTTATTGCTGAAAAATATAATAAATATGCTACACCAGTATGAACTATACCAAGAGTTAATATAAAAAACCACATTTTGTTATTTAAAGCTAAAAACTTATATCCACTATTTTTAAAAATAAAAGGAGTAAGTGATATTGATGCAATTAAAAGCTGCAATACAGTTGTATGGACTCCTGACAATCCTTTAATATATTTATTTAAAATAACAATAATAGCATATACAATAGCTCCACTAAGACCGTAAAGTATACCTTTAATATGATTAAAACCATTCCCTACTTCTAATCCATCTGATTTCATAATTATAAAAAGTCCTGTTATTGAAATGAGTAGATAAAATATATTTTTAAAAGTAATTTTCTCTTTAAATAGGATAGCTGAGAAAAGGACAATGAAAATAGGAGCAAAGTAGTAACTTAAAATTGCATTAGAAATTGTTGTGTATTTCATAGCTTCAAAGAGTAAAAACCAATTAGCTGCAAGCGCCATACCGGACAAAATTAAAAACACAATGTTTTTCTTTAATAACTTTTTATCCAGTTTTATTCTTTTTAGTAAAATAACAATTATTAAAAACATACTTCCAATAAAGGCTCTTAAAAATGCTATTTCTATACTAGAAAGGGTTATTTCCCGAACAAATACTCCAATACTTCCCCATATTAACATTGAAACTATTATATTTAACTTTGCATTTGTTGTTTTCTCCATTTGGCTATCCTACCCTATAAATTTATTTATTAAAAACCTTTAAAACTTAATTTTCAGCTCTTATGATATAATATTATCACAGCTTTTTTAAATAAAACGCAATTAAACTTATTTTATCATATAAGTAGGAAAAAGGGATTTATAATAAATATAAATTCATAGATACTATTTGATTTTAAAAGGAGGTATATAAATAATGTTGGATTTACTAATGAGTAGAAGAACAGTTAGAAGATATAAAGACAAGGAAATAAATAATGATATTGTTGAAAAAATAGTTCAGGGAGCCTTAAGTTCGCCTACAGGAAGAAATTTAAAACCTTGGGAGCTTATAGTTATTAACGATAAAAAAACTCTAAAAGATCTTTCAGATGTAAGAGGAAGAGTTTCTAGCCATATTAAAGGTGCAGGCCTTGGAATTGTGATAGCTGCTAATCCAGAAATAACTGATATATGGATTGAAGATGCGTCGATTATGGCAACAATTATTCAGCTAATCTCTGAATCTTTAGGTCTTACTTCATGCTGGATTCAAGTTCGTGATAGACTTGATGATAAAAATAAAAGTGTAGAGGAAAATGTTAAGAACCTTTTAAATATTCCAAAAAACTTTAGGGTAGAATGCATGCTTGCAATTGGATATCCGGACGAAACAAAAGATCCACATAAAAAAGAAGACTTGCTTTATAATAAAGTCCATTATAATAGGTTTGATTAGTTTTTATATATAAAACGGCTATAAATTTTAATAAGAAAAAGGGATGCTGTAAAATTTTAGCATCCCTTTTTCTTCTCTAGTTTAAATCCTTTTGTCTATCCATTCTTTAATATCTTTTATCACTATATCTTTTTCTTTTTCATTTAATATTTCATGGAAAAAATCTTTATAAAGTTTGATTTCTTTATCTGAGGAATTAATTTCTTCATAAAACCATTTACTCGCATCCATAGTTACAATTCTATCATCATCACCATGTAAGATTAAGCAAGGATATGTGTATTTCTTTACGTTTTTCTCAAGCCATTCAGGTCCCTTTACAAAGGTCTCACCTAGTAGTTTTTGGTTAGTTTCTTTTAAAACTAAAGGATCATTGTTATAGTCTTCTACTACAGCCTTATCTCTACATATTATTGCAGATAATGCATTTGGAACTTTTACTCTTGGATATTTATCAAATTCAGCATTTTTTAAATCCTCAAATGTTGGAAGCAAGGTAAGAGCTGCTCCCGATAAAATTTGTCCTCTTAGTTTATTTGGATATTTAACTCCATAACCTGCCGCAATAAATCCACCCATGCTATGTCCAAGCATGAATATTGGTAAATTAGGGTAATCTTTTTTTGCCTCATTTACAACAAGGTCAGCATCATCAAAGAAATAAGTGAAATTATCAATATATCCTTTTTCTCCTCCAGATTTTCCGTGACCTCTATTATCAAAGCGGTATACACCGTAGCCGAAGTCGTTAAATTCTTTTGCTACGTAATCATATCTTCCAAGATGCTCAGCTAAGCCATGGACTATTACTACTATCGCCTTAGGGTCTTTAGGAATGTCTTTTTTAAAATATAAATCTGTTTCATCGAACGCTTTGTAACTACCTTCAATATTGATTTCTTTTGACATTTTTCGCCTCCATTTTTTCATACTAAGTAAACGTTATCTTCTTATGTTTAATATTACTCTAACTTGGCTAAAGTATCAATAAGAAAAGCGAAATTTACTTAGATAAGAAAACCTAAGATAAGCACTCCTAAGACTATTACTGGAGCAGGGAGTTTTTTAGTATATAAAATCAGTATTGTAAATACTGTAACTAAAATGTTGTCGTAGCTGAAGCCGCTTTCTTGCATCAATATAATAGATGAAATAAAAATTAGACCTGCAGCAACAGCTGTAATTCCTTTTAAAGAGATTTTTATTGCTTTGATTTCTTTAAGATTATCCCAAACAGGATAAATAAAATATATAAGTAAAAGTCCTGGAAGAAATATTCCTATTGCACTGAATGCAGCGCCTAGTAATTGAAGAATAACTCCTCCTTCTCTGCTAGCCATTCCACCAGCATAAGCACTAAAGCTAAACATTGGTCCAGGAAGTCCTTGAACTAAACCAAAACCTGTTAAAAATTCACTGTTTGTCATATATTTGTTTATTTCAACGAGCTCACTGTGCATAAATGGAATTACAACCTGACCGCCCCCTATTACTAAATATCCAAACCTATAAAACTTTTCAAAAAGTGTAACGATAATATTATTTAACGAATAAGAAAGAATAAAACTTGTTATCATAATTCCAAAAAAAGCAATTAAATACTTCCATGGCGGTTCTATTTTTACCTTGTTCCATAACTTTTCTTGTTTCGTGGTAAGTATGCTTATTATGCCTCCTGATATCAAAACTAGTGGAAAAACATAAGACTGCCTAAAAATATAAGTAGTTACTGCTCCAAAAATAAATAGTAGGATTGTAATCTTATCTGTTACTACTCTTTTACCTATAGTAATTGATGCTATTATTATAAATCCTACAGCCATTGGACCGATATAACGAAGTATATTTTCAGACATATTTATCTGTTCTAAAAACTGCCCTAAAAATGAAAGAAGAGTCATTATAATAATTACAGGCATAGCCCAAACAAGCAAAGTAAGAAAAGCGAGGTAAGGTCCTCCAAACTTATATCCTATGGATACTATTGTTTGAGTACTACTCGGGCCTGGAAGTATTCCAGTCAATGCAATAAGCTCTGCAAATTCTTTTTCTGTTAAATATTTTTTCTTGATAACCATTTGATCAATAAAAACTCCAAAATGAACTTCAGGCCCTCCATAAGAACCTAAAGAGCAAATAAGGACATCTTTTAAAAAAGTTCCCCAAACTTTTCTTCTACTATCTTGAAATTTATCATCCTTTCCCTTCATAAACGCACCCTCTTATTCATGGTTAACATAACTTTTATATAATTAATTAAACATAATTTAGACAGATTTTTATTTATATTTTTATTTTCCTTATTTTCAGAAAGCTATCTATCCTTAGGTGTTAAAATATACCATGCTGCTCTTTTATATACATCTACTACTTTAACTTTTTCAAAATGTGTCGCCATTTCACTTTTTGCTATCTTTATAAAATTAAAGTAGTCACCTCTTTCAAGCCATTCTACTATTGTTGTTAAAATAGCCCTATTTTCATTATATTCATGGAAGATAACTTTTTCTTTAGCAAGTCTTGAAGCTTCTTTATATACAAAAGCCCTATCCTTTGGCTTTAGGCCATGAATTACATAAGAAGAAATTACAATATCAAAACTTTTATCCTCAAAAGGAAATTTTTCATTAGGCTTAACTTTTAAAATCTTCACATCAGTCTTAGCTAGTTTTTCTTTTGATTTATTTATCATTTTATCTGCTACATCTATACCCGTTACCTTGAGTTTATTTTCATACAATACGTAGCAAAGAGCCCCTGTACCACAGCCTATATCTAAAACTGTTTTATATTCTTTAAGATCTATAACATCTTTCATCTTAGACAAAGTTTCCCTATAATATTTAACCTGAAAGTTATAAAACATAGCATAGACTGGAGCAATGTAGTTAAATAATTTTGAATGTTTTTTGCTCATTATTTCTCCTTTTACTGCTTTTAAACTATTATACTATAATTTTATTATAGTAATTTCTTATTTTTTCTATAATATAAAAACGCAGTAATAAGGAGCAAACTTGTTAATACATCGGTTATACCTTGAGCGTAGTATACACCCAGCTCTCCAAAAGAATAATTAAGTATAATTATAATAGGTATAAATAAAATACCTTGCCTTGCTATAGAAAATAAAAACCCTATCATAGTTTTCCCTGTTGTTAAGAGGTAAATTACACCCATAGCTTGGAATCCATATGTCCAAAAGAATATACTTCCCGCAAACATAGCACTGTTAGCCTTTAAAATAACACTTTGGCTCTCAGAGAAAGCGTTTATTATACTAGATGAGAAAATCACTTGTAATAGGGATAATATTACAGCTCCTATTAGGCTCCACGCTACTGCCACTTTAGTAGCTTCTTTTACCCTCTCCATATTTTTAGCTCCAAAGTTATAAGAGATAAATGTTTGGTAACCTCTTGAAAACCCAGTTATAGCAAAAGTTGACATGCCTATAACCCTGTTTACAATTCCGAGAGCAGCAACTGTATTGTCCCCATAAAAAGATGCGAATTTGTTTGCTAGTCCAAGAGAAACACTTTGAAACATATTTATCGAAAAAAGTGGGATTCCTATTTGAAGTATAGGAATTATAATCCATTTTTTTAATTTTACTTTCTTTAATGAAAATTTTAAAATACTAAAATTAAATAAATAATAACTAAAAAGCATTGAGAAGGCAACAAACTGTGAAATACCTGTAGCTATTGCAGCACCTCTTATACCCATATTAAATGTAAATATAAAAAGAGGATCTAAAATTATATTAAGTAACGCACCCACTACCTGGGAAGCCATACTAAGACCTATTGCACCCTCGGCTCTAACAAGATTCATTAAAGCAATAGATGGAATATGAAATATAAATGATATAAATAATATTTGGCTATATTCTAAGGCATAAGGTAAAACATTTTCTGATGCCCCCATAAAAGTTAAGAGCTCTGGAAGAAAAAATAATGCTAACTGTATAAATATTCCAAAAATAATAGCATAGGCAATTGTTGATGAAAGAACTTTTTCAGCCTCATCAGTATTATTTGATCCAAGTAATCTAGATACAAAAGCTGAGCCCCCATTTCCAAATAAAAGTGCTATCCCAGGTATAAGGGTTAACAGAGGATAAGTTATCGAAATTGCCCCCATGGCCTCTGTACCTAACTGAGCTACAAAGTAGCTATCTACAAAGTTATAAAATCCTGTCATTAAAAGTCCTAAAACAGTTGGTAAACCAAGATGTATTAGAGCTTTCTTTATATTTCCTTTTCTCATTAATTCTAGTTGATTGTTCATAATTTTAAATTAGCCCTTTCTTAAGTAAAATATTTTTTGCTTTGATTGACTACTATATGATAGTTACAATAAACTTTTATGTCAACAATATTTCAACCATTTAGCCTAAATAATATCTTAAGGTAAATATTTAATTTGAAAAATAAAACTAAAAGAAAAGGCTTGTAAGTACCAATACTTAGATTTAAATAATTTAGTAGAAGTTTCCTGTTGATACTCTTTACTTTTGATGGTAAAGCCTGTTTATTAAATAACTAAACATACTAAATGTGCTAACAATTTATTGACCTACCACACTATGTTGTGCTATCATCATATTAGTTGAATAAAATGATTTTTAGGGGAATCAGGTGAGAGTCCTGAACAGAGCCGCTACGGTATTGAGTATATCTCTAAGTCCGATTGCCTAACTTCATTTAAGTTTAAACCGATTTCCCGGTCCTGGAAAGAGTGTACGTTAGTTTTATGCTGCACTTTTGTGTAGCTTTTTTTATTTTTAATATTAAGAGAGGTAGTATTATTATGGATATCGCAAGTTTTCAAAAAGTTTCCCTACAGGATTATCCTGGTCTTATTTCAGCTATTTGCTTTACAAGAGGATGTAATCTTAGGTGTCCCTACTGCCACAATCCAGATCTTGTACTTTTTGATATAGATAGGGATGAGTCGCAAAATAAGCATAAAGAATTTATAGAATATATTACTTTAAGAAAAAACATGCTTGAAGGAGTTACTGTAAGTGGTGGAGAACCTCTCATACATAAAGATTTAGTAGATTTAATTTATCAGATAAAGAATCTAAATTTAAAGGTAAAACTAGATACAAATGGAATGTTCCCAAATAGGTTAAAGTTTTTATTAGATAAAAATTTAATTGATTATATTGCACTGGACTATAAAGGATCAAGTCAAAGCCTTAATAAGGCTGTTGGACTAAATGAAAACATAAATCTTTTGAGTAAGCCGTGGCTTAAAAGCTTTGAAATTATCATAAAATCTGGAGTAGACTATGAACTTAGGACAACAGTTGTTAAAGGGATACATTCTAATGAAGATCTGATTTTAATGGCTAGGGAGCTAAAAAATAGTCTTACAAAACCAGTATCTAAATGGTTTCTTCAATCTTTTGAAGAACAAACTGATGTTTTAGGAAAGTTTACTAGAAATTTAATTCCACTTTCATCATATTCAAAAGCTGAATTAACTAAAATTAAAGAAAAAACAAAGGAAATAGTTCCAGAGGTAAATTTAAGAATTTAATGAAAATATATTAGGAGGAGTAAAATATGAAATATACTGTTATAAAAAGAGATGGGGAGAAAGTAGACTTTAAAATCGAAAAAATTAGTATTGCAATGAAAAAAGCCTTTGATGCAAATGAGGTACTAATAGATGAATCTGTACTTGAACTTCTATCTTTAAGAGCGGTAGCAGAGCTAAGTAAAGATCTAAAAAAACCTGTTATTTCTGTTGAAGATATACAAGATTCTGTTGAACTAGTCCTTATCCAATCTGGATACGCAGAAATAGCTAAATCTTATATCATATATAGAAAGCAGCACCAAAAAGCTAGAAATGCTGTTAATACTCTTATTGATTATAGTAAAGTTGTAAATGATTATGTTAAAGTAGAAGACTGGAGAGTCAAAGAAAATTCTACAGTAACTTATTCAGTAGGGGGCCTTATACTGTCAAATAGTGGTGCTATAACTGCTAATTATTGGCTATCTGAAGTTTACGATGAAGAGGTTGCAAATGCTCATAAAAATGCTGATATTCATATTCATGACCTATCAATGTTAACTGGATACTGCGCCGGTTGGTCACTTAAACAGTTGATACATGAAGGTCTTGGTGGGATTCCTGGAAAAATTTCCTCAGCACCTGCAAAGCACCTTTCTACTCTTTGCAATCAAATGGTAAATTTTTTAGGTATCATGCAAAATGAATGGGCAGGAGCTCAGGCATTTAGTTCTTTTGACACTTACCTAGCACCTTTTGTAAGAACAGGAAAGCTATCATACGAACAAGTTAAAAAAAGTATAGAATCTTTTATCTATGGCGTGAATATTCCAAGTAGATGGGGAACTCAGGCTCCTTTTTCAAATATCACTCTTGACTGGACAGTTCCTTCAGATCTTGCTGATGAGTATGCTATTGTAGGTGGAGAGTTTATGGACTTTACATATGGGGATTGCCAACAAGAAATGGATATGATTAATAAGGCATTCCTAGAAGTAATGATTGAAGGAGACGTAAATGGCAGAGGATTCCAATATCCTATTCCTACTTACTCAATTACAAAAGATTTTGATTTTGGAGAAACTGAAAATAATAAGCTTTTATTCGAAATGACAGCAAAATATGGAACACCCTATTTTTCTAACTATATTAATAGTGATATGGAGCCTTCTGATGTTAGAAGTATGTGCTGCAGACTAAGATTAGACCTTAGAGAACTAAGAAGAAAAAGCGGTGGGTTTTTTGGAAGCGGTGAAAGTACTGGATCCGTTGGAGTTGTTACTATTAATCTTCCAAGGATTGCTTATCTTTCAAAGTCAAAAGAAGAGTTTTATAAGCGTCTTGATAAAGTGATGGATATTTCAGCTAGGTCTTTAGATACAAAAAGAAAAGTAGTTTCAAATCTTTTGGAATCTGGTCTTTATCCTTACACAAAAAGGTACCTGACTAGTTTTAATAACCACTTCTCAACAATAGGACTTGTAGGAATGAATGAAGCAACTTTAAATGCAAATTGGATTAAAAAGGATCTTACAAATAAAGAGTCTATCGAATTTTCAAAAGAAGTTCTAAATTATATGAAGGATAGATTGTCTGACTATCAAGAAGAATATGGAGATTTATTTAATCTGGAGGCTTCACCTGCAGAATCTACTGCATATAGACTTGCTAAGCACGACAGAGATGCTTATCCATTGATTGTAACGGCTGGTAAGAGCAATGAAACGCCTTACTATACCAATAGCTCCCACCTTCCTGTAGGTTATACAGAAGACATTTTTACAGCTCTCGATATTCAAGATGAACTACAAACACTTTATACAAGTGGGACTGTATTTCATGTTTTCCTTGGAGAGAGAGTTCCAAGCTGGAGGGCTGCAGCTTCTTTAGTAAAGAAAATAGCAGAAAACTATAAACTTCCATACTATACTTTGAGTCCTACATATTCTGTATGTCAAAATCATGGCTACTTATTTGGAGAGCATGTAGCATGTCCTCAGTGCGGTGAAGAAGTTGAGCTATATAGCAGAATAACAGGATACTATAGGCCTGTTAAAAACTGGAATGATGGTAAAGCTCAAGAGTTTACAGATAGAAAAGAATACGCAGCTTTATAATTTTTCTTAAATATTATATAACCTATCAAAATTAAAACACATGGGCTTTTAAATAATAAAGCTCATGTGTTTTTAAATTCTAAATATTTATTTATTTGTAAAATTACAATTTTCATAAAACATATTCCTTACTTGATATTTCCCAAAGATAGAGCGATGCAACTGTACCGTAAGGGGAATATTTTTCTTTATATTCTTCAAACTCTTCTTTCGATAAAGAATCTAAAGAGTAAAGCTTCATAATTCCTCTTCTAATTCCAAGATCATTAAAACTAAGTATATCTCTTCTTTCAAAAGTATGTATAAGCATCATTTCTGCAGTCCAGGCCCCTACTCCTTTGAGTTTAGTAAGTTCTTTTATTATTTCGGGGTCTTCTAATTTATTTAGATTTGCAAAATCAATTGTGTTTTCTATAAAATACTCTGCTATTGATTTAATATAATCTGATTTTCTAAAAGACATTCCACATTTTTGTATTTCATTAACGCTAAATTTTGCAATATTTTCAGGAGTTAAATTTACAGCTAAATCTAATAGTCTACTTTCTACAGTCACTGCAGCCTTTGTAGATATTTGCTGACTAATTACACTTGCTATAAGGGCTGAAAATAAATCTTTATTTATTTTTCTTTTTATCATACCAATCTCATCAATTATATATCCAAGTTTTTTATCTTTTTGTTTTAAATATCCTAATTCTTTTGTTCCATACTCAAAATAACCCATATTTTCCCTTTCTAAATTTAATTAAATTATTATTAAGTAACTAATTCCTTTATATCATCTTTTACAATCACCATTCTACTTTATAGATTTATTATATCAGCTAATACTTTTAAGGGAAAACCTCCTAGGATTTTACATTAAATTTCTAAATTACAAATATTATTGGTATATTGTTTAACTTTTTAATATTTAGCTCTTAAAGTAAACAGATTTGTTCTTAAAAAACTGCAAGAAATTAATCTTGCAGTTTAAATAAATTATATATGAATAAATTTATATTTTTATTATTAATACTTTTTAAAAAGCAAGTTATAAAATTTTTCCATAATTATTTAAATTCAAATGATGATTTTGAACTTAAATCCCACTGCTTTTATTTTTTGTTTGGAACAAATGGAAGAATTCTTGCTGCAAGATTAGCAATAGGCATGGTTTGTAGTGTTATCTTTCCTGGTCCTACAAGGTTTACAAGAAATGCTCCTTCTCCTCCAAAAAACATATTTTTTAATCCCTTTACAGTTGTCATTTCATAGCTAACTGATGAATCAAACATAAATACATTCCCTTGATCCACAAGCATTCTTTCTCCAGGTCCAAGTTCATATTCTACTAAAGAGCCATCAGCTTCCAGAAATAAATCCCCATGTCCAGTGAATTTTTGAAGTACAAAGCCTTCTCCTCCTAAAAGTCCGGTCGAGATTTTCTTTTGGAAAGCAATTTCGAAACTAACGTCTTCAGTAGATGCTAAAAAAGCAGTTCTTTGAGTCATAATAGTATTACCTTGCATTGGAACATGAATTACTTTTCCTGGTAGTGAAGATGCAAAAGCAATCTCCTCTCCATCACTATTAGAAGTATATTTATTTTGAAACATACTCTCTCCTGCCATCGCTCTACCTAGGCCTTTAAGCAAACCACCTTTCGCACTAGCATTATATTCAATTCCGGGTGTCATCCATGACATGGCACCTGCACTACATAACACCGAATCGCCTCTATTCATAAATACTCTTAATACAGGATATTCTCCTTCAATTTTAAATTCCATTTTATTCCCTCCTCTTTTTTCTTTCAAATATAATTAAAATTTACTTTGATTTTTTTATTATTTATAATATAAAGACTTTTAAGCCGCTATAAGACTAACCATAACGGCTAGTTTTTATAAAAACTTATGTATAATTCTTTGTATTTATAAATGATATTTTTATATTTTTTTACTATTTTATACTTATAATATATCAATTATTATTCCTCATCACACTAGCCGTAGCGGCTAGTCTTTTTAAAAATTAGTAGACGTTCTACACAAATAATACTTATATAATTCTTAAAAATTTTAAAAAAATTAAAACAATATAATAAGCAAGGTAAAATCCTTATCATGAGACTTTAGCTTGCTTATAAGTTATTTAACTTCTATTCCGCCCATTATTGCTGAAAAATTTATTACAAGAAGTGGAGCATTTATATCACCACTATATTTTCTTTTGTTAGTAAATCCACCTAAAATGGGTGTTCCTTTATGTTCTACCCGCCAATTTTCCGGTACATATATATCTACGCCGCCCATTATAGTATTTATTTCTAGATGTGCTTCATTATTATATAATTTAGCTTCTCTAAGATCCAGATCTACACCACCCATTATAACTGTTACTTTTCCACCCCTAAATTCTTGGGAATGAACATTTCTTTCGATTCCTGCCATTATGGCTGATTCATCTATAACATTCTCTAAACTAACATTTTTGTCATAATTACCAGATTTATAACCAGTACCTGTTCTTATTATCAAGTTACCTCTAGAAAATATAATACTAAACCCTAAAGCTATCAAAACTACTGGCCAAAATGTTTTAAATATATCTACTTTTAAAAAGCCTAATTTCTGAATTTGAAATAATATACCAAAAATAAGTATTAATCCACTTATAAGTTTTGATGAATTCTTTTTAAAAAGTCCTAAAACTCCAATAATAATTAATATTAATGGCCAATAAACACTTATAATATCGCTAAATGAAACTACACCAAATTGATCAAGTAAAAAACCTGCTCCTAATAAAACAAGAATAACTCCAAAAATAATTCTATCCTTCATCGCAAATATTCTCCCTTTTTATTTTATAATTATCTAATCAACTTCCCCCTGAAAATTACATTTAAATAGTTTCGTATTATTTCTTTACAAAATCAATTTGTCTAGTATATAATTAAACAATTTTAGTGAAAAATGTTAGTAATTAATTTGCCTTGTATTATATCTACCCCTTATCATTCTATAAGCTTTCTTATCACGTTTTTTCATAACTATCTTATCTCCAAGCTTATTTTCACATTTAGGACATACTAGGTCTTTTGAAAAATCAATAGAT
>JAAZDF010000107.1 GCA_012512905.1 Clostridium sp. | reverse complement strand
TCTTTAACTTCTCCGCTCCGTTTTACTTCTCTTTTTTCTTTATTTAAAGAAAGATCTCTGAACTCTATTAAAGTTTCAGCTTTCTTTGTATCATCTTTTCTAAATAAAGCCCTAAGCCTAGCTAGAAGTTCTTCCATTTCAAAAGGTTTTGTCATGTACTCATCCGCTCCCACATCAAATCCTAGGACCTTATCTTCTAACTCATCTTTTGCTGTAATCATAATTATCGGTATTTCAGTAAAAGTTCTAGCTCTTTTTGTTACTTCTATACCGTCTACAACAGGAATCATAAGATCTAAAAGCATTACATCATAATCATTATTCATTAGGTTCATAATGGCAGTTTGACCATCTGAAACTACATCGACGTTATAGCCTTCATGAGTAAGCTCAAGTTCCATAAATCTCGCTAGAGACCTTTCATCTTCTACAATTAAAATATTTTTCATTATCTACCTCACCAACCTTTATTTAAAAAGTTTCAAATATTCAGCGTAACCTTCCTCTTCCAATTTATCTTTTGGTATAAAATGCATACTTGCAGAATTGATGCAGTATCTAAGACCACCCTTGTCCTCAGGACCATCCTCAAATACATGGCCAAGATGAGAATCTGAATCTTTCGATATAACCTCAGTTCTTATTCTGTTTCTTGATGTATCTTCTTTTTCACCTATATTGTTTAAATTGATAGGTTTTGTAAAACTTGGCCATCCACAACCAGCATCATACTTATCTTTACTTGAAAAAAGTGGTTCTCCAGTATATAAATCAACATATATACCTTCTTCATCATTATCATTATATTCATTTTTAAAAGGAGTTTCTGTATCAGACTCCAAGGTTACTCTTTTTTGTAAATCAGTTAATTCTTCTAATATCTCTTCTTTATCTCTTTTTTTATACTCTCTTCTTTTTATTTTCATCTCTACCTCCAAATTGTTACTTTAATATTTATTTCTCAGATGTTCTTTCCTTTTCAAATAAACTAAAAACACCTTCAATATTTTTATTGTTTTTTCCCCAATCAATTATACTCTTCTTCTCTATACACCTTGAAACTATATTAAGCTTCATTTTGTTATCGTCTATTTTTTCTCCCTTTAATTCCATTATTTCTCCAAGAGAAGCAAGACTTCTTTTGACATCTAATTCCATATAGAAAGAATCATCTTGTATATCAGTAGTTAATCTAAATAAATTTATATCTTTACGTATATAATTATCTATTCTATCTACTGCTTGTTTAATACTAATATTTATTATTTCTGTTTTTTCTTTTACTATAGCCATATTATCCTCCAATTATTTGCGTAATTTCAAAAACACTCCATGTAAGAAATACTTTTATTAATTCTAAATCTAGTATATATGATATTTTATTATTTTACATATTATTTCAATTATAATCTATACTTTCTAGGTTTTCAGCAAAAAGTAAAACAATTTTAAGTTATTATTTATTCATATCTAAGAATAGACTTATATAATACAAATAAGTTAATTTAGGAGGAATTATATGAATAAAGTGTTAGAAGTTAAAAATTTATCTAAAAAACTTGGAAAAAAAGAAATAATAAAAGATATTTCATTTTATATAAATGAAGGTGAAATTTTCGGGTTTTTAGGTCCAAATGGATCTGGAAAAACTACAACAATCAGAATGCTTGTAGATTTAATTTCTATGGATAAAGGTAGTGTTAAAATCCTTGGCAATGATATTACAAAAGAAAGAGAAAAGACTCTGCGTAATATTGGTGCAGTAGTTGAAAACCCAGAGCTTTATGGTTATTTATCAGGAAGGGAAAACTTAAATCAAATCGCTCGAATTAGAGGAATAAAAAAAGAGAAAATTAATGAAGTTATAGGTCTTGTTGAGCTTAAAGCTAGGATAGACGATAAAATGAGTAAGTACTCTCTTGGTATGAAGCAAAGACTTGGTCTTGCCGCCGCTTTATTATCTGATCCTAAACTCCTGATTTTAGATGAACCAACAAATGGCCTTGATCCAAATGGTATTATTGAGTTTAGAAAAATACTTAAAAACCTTTCTAAAACCACTGGTATGGGAGTTTTTGTATCATCACATATTTTGGCAGAAATCCAAGAGCTTTGCGATACAGTTGCTTTCATAGAAAATGGTGAAATTACTGAAATAGAAACTCTAGAGAATATTCGAAATTCATTTTTCTATTATTTAGAAACTAATGTAAATAAAAATACAACTAAGCTTTTAGAGGAAATAAAAGGAGTAGTATCTATTAAAGAAAATACTAATGTTTATGTTTTGGAATTAGTTGACATTAAACCAAGTGATATATTAAAAACACTTATCTATAAAGATATTGAGGTTCACTCCTTTACAAGGCATATTAGAGGTCTCGAAGAAAGATACCTAGAAGTTATAAAAGGGGGAATCAGGTAATGTTTAAAGGACTTATACAAAATGAATTTATAAAACTGTTTTCTAAAAAGAAAACATATATTATCTTGGGATTGTTTATTATATTGATGGTAGGTTTTTTCTTTATCTCTGAAAGTGATGAAAAGTGGTTTATTAAAACTAATAGCCATGAATATCAAATAGAGTCTCTAGAGAGAGAAATTGAATGGGCGGAAAATGATATTAAGTACATTAAAGAAGACATAAATCTAAAAGAATCTGAGAAAAAATCAGAAATTAAAATTCAAGAAGAAAGAGTTATGAACCTAAAAGATCAAATTAAGTTTTCTAAAGAAGAATATTTGAAAACTAAAGATTTAACTAACAAAGAAAAAATTGCTCTTGAGATTAAAGAGCTAAAAAAAATGAAAGCAGATGCTGAGGGTGCTGAAAGTAAAAATTATTTTGATGGGGAGATAAATAGACTTAATATATATCTTGAAAATAATATTCCCATAGATTCACTAAGAATGAATAATTCCATATCATATTTAATACTTTCTTTTACCGCTATTGGTGTTGGATTTCTAGCTTTTGGACTGATCCTTTTTAATTCCGATATAGTAACAGGAGAATATAATCCAGGAACACTAAAGTTTCTTTTGATTCAGCCTGTCACAAGAATAAAAGTTTTGTTAAGTAAATTTCTTGTTGCTGTGGTTAGTTCTATTTCTTTAATAATTGGCGTACAAATACTCGCAGCTATTGTTGTAGGTTTTATAAAGGGTTTTGGAAGTTTGTCTATTCCAGTACTAGCTAATCAAAAATTTGAATTTATTTTTGAAGATGGGATTAGACAGATTTCTAGTATATCAGGAAGTGGATACTTTATAAGTATGACATCATTCTTACTTAAATCTTTTGTTTTACAAGCTCTTTTTATAACAGCGATGGTAAGTTTTATATTTTTAGTTTCAGTTATTTTTCAGTCTACAGTTGTTAGTATGACTGTCCTTATAGCAACGCTTCTTGGGAGCAATATAATACACTCTCTTTCAGGAACATATAGAAAGATTTCCCCTTTTATATTTTTACATTTAACAAATGCAGAAAGTATTATATCAGGAAATATCATTCAAGAAACTGAGTTTATGCAGGCTGGCTTTACTTCCTCTGTTATCGTACTTGTATCAACAACCATTCTACTTTTAACGGCTTCTCTTTATATTTTCAAGAAAAGAGATATATTAATATAATAATTTAAACCTAAAAAAGCCCAAGCATAACAATATTTATATGCTTAGGGCTTTAATTCATTTAGTTTTAAATCTTTATATTCATTTTTAAAATAATCTATAACATACCTATATTCATCGTAGTCATGTGCCATTGATTTATTCAAAATATAGATGCCATGTTCTTTTCTTTTAAACCAATTATAATAGTTTCTACTAAGGAGGCTGTGATTTATTTTTAATTCTTTTAAATCTTTAGGCCTTACTATCTCATAAAGTTCTAAAAGAGCTATAGCCTTTAAAGTATCTTCTTTGTAGGATGTCAGAACTCTTTTTTTATTTTGTCCACCTATATTATCGTTAAATATTCTCTTTTCAGATTCCAATAAGATTTTTCTTTTTTCATTGATAAATCTTTTTTTCGTCTTATCTAAGTCAAAATATGTGGGCTCTAGAACTTCCATAACTATTCCCTTTTCTACATCAACATAAAGAAGACCAAGTGAAAGCCTTTTTAATAAATAAATCATTTCTCTATGTGTTTTATTTTTTTTAAATATTTTCGGTTTAAAAACGGCAATATAAACAAGGTCGCAAGACCTTTGCCTTAAAACTGCCTGAGTTAAAAGATATACTGTTAGATTTTTTTTCATTTCTATTCCAATTAAAAGCTTTTCTTTTTCAGCAATTATATCAATATCTCTTACTTCGGCACTTACTTTAAAGCCTCTTTCTTCATAATAATCTTTAATAAAAGGATACATATCTTTTTCTTTCATAACAACTTCCTTATATTTAATAGAACTTTGCATATATATTATTTTATTTGTAAAACTAAATTTTATAAAAAAAAGACCCAATTAGAGTCTCTATTTTAAAATTCAAATTAAAATGGTGCAGATGAAGGGATTCGAACCCATACAGGTGTATTACCCGCTACCACCTCAAGGTAGTGCGTCTGCCAGTTCCGCCACATCTGCATGTGCCACAAATATCATTTTAAACTTTTTCTAGTTAATAGTCAAGAAAGATATTTTTAACACAAAAATTTGTATGGCAGATATTCCAGCTAAATAAGATGGTTTTTTTAACTTTTCTTTTTATACTTATACCCTTTTAACATAAACAATGCACCAAAAATAATTATAATAAATGTAATTGTAAATATAATTGGCATTGGCTGTACTTTTGAATAACGAATAAAATCTATAAAATAACCATCACCATTTGTTTGCTCTTTGTGCATTCTCCCAAATAATGGTAAAAATAAAAATTCAAGCACAAGCATTACAAGGCCTATAATAACTGAAACAAACCCCATTGTTATGTGCTTGTCTGCAATATTGCTCTTCATAATTTCTTCTATTGTTAAAGTGCTTTTTCTTGAATTATCTTTACTTGTAGACTCTACATCATTAATCCTCTTTTTTAATAATTCATCTGTTGTAACTGAAAAGAGTTCACTTAACAATATAATTTTACTTACATCTGGAACTGCATTACCTAATTCCCATTTAGAAACAGATTGCCGCGAAACATTTAACTGCTCTGCTAACTGCTCCTGAGAAATTCCACTAGCTTTTCTAAGTTCTAATATTTTTTCATCTAAAGTCATAATAACCATCTCCCTTACTTTCTGTATCAAGCTTAACATTTTATGCGTGAGCAAACTATAAAGCAAGGCTTGAATTAGCGCAACCTCTAGTTGCAAGTTGTACTTTGCTAAGTTTTTATAATTATTTACCAAATAATACTTATTTTTTCGATTGATTAAATAATAAATTATATATTACAGTTATTAATCTTTATCCTTTATCAAAAAAATATAATATCTTATAAATTTTTTCTCTAATTTTTACTTTTTTTACATATCTCCTAGTTTCTCCGTAGGGAATAGAAATTTTATCATCAAAGACACCTTCATCTATCCATATCTTTACCCGATTTGGTCCTGCATTATATGCAGCTAGCATTTTATCCTTATTTTGAAATAATCCATCTAGGTACATTAAATAATATGTTCCCATCATTATATTTAAATTTGGATCAAATAAATAATCTCGCTCATAGTCCTCGATATTAAGCCTTCTAGCTATAAATATCCCTGTATCTTCAGTAATTTGCATAAGCCCAGCTGCACCAGCATCAGATTCCACTTTTTCTCTAAATCCAGATTCAGTACTTATAACCGCATAAATTAATGAGGTATCGATATTATATTCAGCAGAATACTTTTCAACTATGTCTTTATATTCTCTTGGAAATACTCTTACTGATACTATATAAATAAGAAATAAAAGTAAAGCTAAAAATATAAATTTTTTGTCATTTCTTTTTCTTTTTATTTTTGAGCCTCTCTTTTTTTTCATTTCACACCTTTTTTCTCTTTTTAATTTCTTTTATTATCTTATCAAATTGAGTATATGAATACTCTCTATCTCCACTATTGTCTATAATAAAGTCTGACTTCATTTTTTTATCTTCTAAAGTCATTTGAGATTCTATTCTCTTTATAGCTTGGTTTTCACTTATCTTATCTCTTTTTAAAATTCTTTTAATTTGAGTTTTCTCATCAAGATAAACTAATATATTAAAATCCATTTCTTTATCTAAGGAATTTTCAAATAAAAGAGCTGCATCAATTATTAGAAGAGTTTCAGGTCCTTTTTCAAATTCTTTAATCTTGTCTTCTATATCATGAATTATAAAAGGCATAATAACTTTTTCATATTCTTTTCTTTTTTTGATATCAGTGAATATAAGATCCCCTAACTTTTTTCTATTAAGGATCTCATTGTCAAATATTAAATCTCCATATTGTTTTTTCAGATACTTCAATATTTCAGGATATCTATCAAGTACATCTCTAGCTACTAAATCTGCATCTATAACTCTAATACCTTTTTCCTTAGCATAAGTTGATACAGTAGTTTTCCCTGATGCAATACCCCCTGTTAGACCTATTTTTATTTTACGCTTCATACCAAGTTTCTCCAACAGATTCCTCTGCAACTAAAGTTACTTTAAGATCTAAAACATTTACCATTTCATCTATAACAAGTTTTTTAATAGTTTCAAGTTCATCTTTATATACATTTAATATAAGTTCGTCATGGACTTGCAGTATTAGTGTTGACTTTAAATTATTTTCTTTTAAAGCATTATAAACTTTAACCATAGCAAGTTTTATAATATCTGCCGCACTTCCTTGTATTGGACTATTCATAGCAAGTCTTTCTCCAGCTGCTTGGACCATTTTATTTCTATCCCTAAGCTCTGGAATATATCTTTTTCTATTCATTATTGTTGTTACATATCCCTTATCTTCAGCTTGTTTTTTTATATCATCTAGATAAGTATTTACAGAAGGATATCTTTCAAAATATCTATCTATATAGCTACTTGCTTCTTTAGGTGATATTTTAAGGTCTTTTGAAAGACTAAAACCTGAGATTCCATATACTATACCAAAATTTACTGCTTTTGCATTATCTCTTTCAACTTTACTTACTTTGTCAATATCTACACCAAAAACTTCAGAGGCTGTTTTAGTATGAATATCTATTTTGTTATTAAAAGCTTCTATCATATTTTCATCTCCTGCAATATGTGCAAGCACTCTAAGCTCTATTTGTGAATAGTCAGATGAAAGTATTAAAGAATCTTTATTATTTGGTATAAATGCTTTTCTTATTTCTCTACCCATTTCATGTCTTATAGGTATATTTTGGAGGTTTGGCTCTGTACTTGTAAGCCTACCTGTTGCAGCAAGGGTTTGGTTAAATGTAGAGTGTATTTTGCCATCTACATCAACGGCGGATCTTAATCCAACAATATAAGTAGAATAAATTTTACTTATTGTTCTATAGTACTTAACTTTTTCTATAATAGGATGTTTTCCCTCAAGAGCCTCTAGAACTGCAGCATTTGTAGAATATCCTGTCTTGGTTCTTTTTATAACTGGAAGTTCTAATTTCTCAAACAAAATAACCCCAAGCTGCTTTGGAGAATTGACATTAAACTCTTCTCCAGCTAAATCATATATTTCTTCTTGAAGCCTTGCTATATCTTTTTCAAATTCATAAAGTTTTTCTTCAAGTATATTCTCGTCTACATTAAATCCCTCTATCTCCATATCAGACAATATATAAGTAAGAGGCATCTCTACTTCATATAAAAGTTCATTTAAATCTTCATCGTTAATTTTTTCTTTTAAAATTTCATATAAAGGATATAAGTTTTTAGTTAAGATAACCTCTCCTTTATTTCCTTCAGGGGCAATAAAGCCTCCTATAAACTTAGACTCAAGGTCCTTAAGATCAAGCTTTCCATCTACAGGATTTAGTAGATATGCAGCTAAGTTAGCATCAAATAATACATTATTAATTTCAATTCCTTCTCTTCTTAGAATTGTGTATCCATCTTTTATATTAAAAGTTATAAACTTAAGCTCATCTTCCTGAAAAAAACTATTTAAGATTTCTTTTGACTTTAAGTCAGCAAAAATATTCTCTGTTTCTATATAAATATTTACCTTGTCACTTGATAATGAAATAAAATCCATCTTTCTATCTGAAAGCTTTGGTGAATGAACAACGTTATAGTTAAGAGAAATAATTTTATTTCCTGATAAAGCATCTTCTTTTATTTTATTTAAATTTTCTTCAAGACTACTAGGGCTATCCACAACTATGAAATCAATATCTACTTCTTCTAATGTTTCAGCGCCTTCTAATCTTTCAAGAAATGAATTGAACTCTAGATCTGTGAATAATTTTCTTATCACACCTTCATCATAGTTTTTTTGTGATTTAAGCTTTTCAAGGTCCATATCCAAAGCTACATCCCTATGTATAGTAACTAGTTCTTTAGAGTCCCTTGCATCTTCTTGATATTCTATAAGATTTTCTCTTGCTCTTTTAGCTGATATATTCTCAGCATTTTCTATTGCATTTTCTATACTTTTGTACTCTTTTATAAGCTTAAAGGCAGTTACTTCTCCAATTCCAGGAACACCTTTAATATTATCTGATGCATCTCCCATTAAAGCTTTTACATCAATATATTCGCTCGGAGTCACTCCATAATCTTCCATAAAGGAATCCTCATCATATATATCTACTTCACTTACACCTTTTTTAGTAAAAACTACTTTTGTATTTTTAGATGCAAGCTGAAACATATCCCTATCTCCTGAAACTATAAAAACTTCATCTCCGTTAGCTTCGGCTTTTTTTGATAGTGTTCCTATAATATCATCTGCCTCATATCCCTCAAGCTCTAGCACATCTACTGCATAGCTTTCTAATATATCTTTCATAAGAGGAAACTGACTAGCAAGTTCGTCAGGCATTTTTTTTCTTCCTGCCTTATATTCTTCATATTTATCATGCCTAAATGTTTTACCAGGCATATCAAAAGCAGCCACAATATAATCAGGTGCTAAATCTTCTTTTATCCTGTAAAACATATTTAAAAAACCAAAAATTGCTCCTGTATCTTGACCTTTAGATGTCACAAATTTCGGATTAGCATAGTACGCTCTATTCATAATACTGTTTGAATCAATAATTAATAATCTACTCATCTAACTCTCCTAGTTTTTTCTTTCTATAATTTACTGCATGGGTTAATTCATCTTTATTATCTTTTGAAAAAGTTATTAATATTGCTTTCAATATTTCAAAAGCCATAACATTTTCAAGAACAACTGAAAAAGGAACTACAGCTGTAACATCACTTCTTTCATATCTAGATGATGTGTTTCTTTTATTTTTTAAATCTACAGAGTTGTATTTAATTTTTATAGATGGTATAGGTTTAATATATGAATATATGTCTATATTCTCACCATTTGATATACCGCCTTCTATTCCACCTGCATTATTACTTTCTCTTTTCAACTTATTATCTTTATACATTATACCGTCATGATATAAATTACCTGTAAAGCTCGTATTTTGAGTTCCGATTGTTACACTTTTAACCCCTTGGATGCTCATAGCGCTAAAAGCAATATTAGCATCTAATTTCCTGTCATAATGCATAAAAGATCCTATTCCCCTTGGAACGCCTTTAATTGATACATAGACAGTTCCACCCAAGGTATCTCCCTTTATTTTCGCTTCATCTATAATTTCTTTAAATTTATCATCGTTACCATACACCCTGACAGAACTTTCATTGATTTTAGTGTAGGCTCTATCATCAAATAAATCTGTAAAGCTATCTTTAACAGATCCTATTTCCATAACTTTAGAGCGGATTTCAACTCCGAGACTGGTCAATAATTCTTTGCAAACCGCCCCTACTGCTGTTCTTATTGCGGTTTCTCTTGCTGATGACCTTTCAATATTATTTCTAATATTATTATTATATTTAAAGACACCAGTAAGATCTGCATGCCCTGGTCTTGGAATATAAACTTCTTTTTCAACATTTTTTAAATCTTTCCAATTTTCATAGTCTTTATTTCTTATAAAAAGTGTAAGAGGTGCACCAGTTGTTTTCCCTTTGCTAAGACCAGATAAAATTTCAACCTTATCTTGTTCTATAGTCATCCTATTTCCTCTTCCATAGCCTCTTTGTCTCTTTTCAAGCTCAAGATTAATATTTTCTTTAGATATTTGAAAATTTGATGGAAGTCCTTCAATGATTGCAATAAGTCCTTTTCCATGAGATTCCCCAGCATCTAAAAATCTTAACATAACTGATTACCTCCCTTTTATAATTATATAATGCTTAAATTTAAACTTTTTGATAGTTTTTCAAGAGCAGAAATTCCTTTCTCAGAATTTCCATATATATCTAAAGACGGACCAAAGCTTCCAATACCCATTTTACTGGGTGAAAAAGCTACTATGCCTCCTCCCACTCCTGACTTAGCAATAAGGCCTGTTTTAAGCAGAAAATTCCCAGAGTAGTCATAAAGGCCCGAAAACAGCATTGCTACTTTTAAATACTTAATATTTTCTTCTCGAACAAGTCTTACATTAGTTTTAGGATTTACTCCATTATTTGCAAGGACTGCTCCAAAAAATGCTAGGTCTCTCCCACTTACAAGAAGAGAACATTGCTTGAAGTATAAGTCTAAAACATCCTTTATATCGTCCTTTATTAGGTTTTTCTCTTTTAGCATCTTTCCTATTTTATAATTATTAACTCCAGTTTTTTTCTCTGAAATATATACTTTGTAATCTATCTTTATATTCTGCTTTCCAAGAAGCTTTTTAGTAAAATCAATTATACCATTATATTTTTCATCCAAAGAGCTTCCCGGAACCAGAGATGTCGCTATAATTGCTCCAGTATTTACCATTGGATTATATGCGACAAACCTATCTTCCATTTTTTTTAGTTTAAAGCTATTGAAAGCTTCTCCTGAAGGTTCTAAATCAATAAGTTCTTTTATTTTTTCATACCCTAATGATTCTAATATATATAAGTATACAATAGATTTAGAGATACTTTGAATTGTAAATTCTTTAAGATACATTCCTGATCCTTCTTCTCTACCTTCTACATCCATAATAGCAAGTCCAAAATCTTTTTTATTTTTTTCTTTAAGTTCCGGTATATAAGCCGCAGTTTTTCCCTTTAATGCTTCCTTATCTACTTTATAAATTATATCATTTAAAAGCTTTTTCATAAATCTCTCTCCCTAAATAATTTAATCCTTGATTATACTTATATATTTATGTTACTATTATCTATAGCATAGGCCGGTGTGATGGAATTGGCAGACGTGCGGGATTCAAAATCCCGTGGTGAATAACCGTGTCGGTTCGAACCCGACCATCGGCACCAATTTAAAAGTATACTTACTATATTATAATCTTTAACAGAAACAGGTGCTAATAAAGCACCTGTTTTTATTAGATTATTTTTAAATAAGTAATTTAATTATTTTCACTTTAAATTAAAATTCTATTTAATTTTCGAAACTAAGTCTACAATCTCTTTTAAATCTCTACTATAAATATATTTTGAAAAAGATTTGCTTATAGCTTTACTTGCTTCTTTAAAATAAATGGAAGGAGCATTATTTACCAAGTAAAAGTATATATCATTTTCTTTATAAATAGGATCATCCATTGTTGTAAATCTTGTTCCTTCAATTGCGTTTCCTGCATCTGCTGCCGCATCTATTACTAAAGCGTTATTTTTTATATCTTTTTGAAGACTAAGGCTTATTATAGGATCATCTTTAGCAGATATCTCTATTCCATTTATAATAATATCATATTCACCTATATTCTCTTTAAACTCATTCATAGTACTCCTATAGTAGAGTCTTATATCACTTCCAAAGAGTGATGATGCATAAAATGCTCCCTGAGAAACATTTCCCGGTGCTAGGATGGCAATTTTCGTGTGACTATTTGGAATAATTCCAAAACTCATAAATCCATGCATAGCTGCAGAGTATCCAGCATAAAAACTATTTTTATAAATAAAATTTTTAGGTATCCAGTCTATGGAGATTGATTTGTCTTTATAAAAAACCTTAGGACTTATGTTGTCTAAATCAACGATAACAAGTTTTTTTGGAATTCCCTGTTTTTCCATAAATTCTTTTCCAGAATCTAAAGGATGAGTCCACCCTACTATAATTTGTCCTTCTTTTATATAATCATAATCACTAGGCTGTATAAGTTTCAAAGAAAAAATAGCATCAGACTCTGCATAAACTTTTTTTCTATCATAAATACTACATCCAACATCTTCGTAAGCTGAATCTTTTATGTCCATAAAAGCTCCAAATCCTTTTTCAATAATTATATTGTTTTTGAAATCTTTTATGTCATCTGGCATTAAAGCTACTCTTTTTTCATTAGGATAATTTGGTTTTATAAATCCAAGTTTCATATTTACTCCTTGTTTTCAGGAAATAAAATTATTTTTATTTGTATTAATTATACACTATATACATAATACAAATCACAATCATACTCTTAAAAATTTTATTTAATATAAAAAAATTGATAGCTACTAAAAAATCAGCTATCAATTTTTGTGGATTCTCTTTTATTTATACTAAAAGGAACAGTGTTTTTTATTCCTTTTCTATTTTTTTCAATATCATCCACTACTAACTTTACAGATTCAAATCCTAATTTATAAGTATTTATATCTACTGAAGTTAGTGGAATATCAGAGTATCTTGAGAGTATACTATTATTAAAACTTGCAATAGATATATCAGAAGGAATTTTTATTCCAAGGCTAATAAGCATTTTAACTGCACCAAAAGCTATAAGATCATCAGTTATTATTATAGCATCAGGTATTTCCTTAAGTCTTAGAATTTCTTTTGCATACTTATATCCTGTTTCTTCTGTAAAACTACCTGTAAATAAAAGTTTCTCATCAAAGTTTAAGTTTAAATCTAAAAGCGCCTTTTTATAACCTAATATTCTTTTCTTAGTTACTGTTATAGATTCATCTCCTGCTATTAAAGCTATTTTCCTTCTACCTGTACCATATAAGTGTTTAGTGAGTTCGTAGCAAGCTTTTATATTATCATTATCTACATAGTTTATTTTTTCTTTATTTTTATATGGTGTTCCAATTACAGAAAATGGAAACTCATTATCCAGTAAATATTTTTGACTTTCATCTTCTTCTTCAGATTCCATTAAGATAATACCATCTACTTTAGAACTTTTTATTAATTCTTTTAATTTATTAAGCTCATTTTTATCTCTATTAACTGCTGAAATTAATACATCATATGAAAACTGCTCCGCGCCATTTAAAATTCCTCTTATCGCTTCTGGGAAAAAAGGATTTAAAAATGAATCTTCTGCTCTTTTAGGAAGTATTACACCAATATTACCTGTTTTATTACTAGCGAGAGACCTAGCCATAGCATTTGGATAGTATCCCATTTCATCCATTATCCTATGTACTTTAGCTTTAGTCTTTTCACTTATTTTAGAACTATTTGATAGTACCCTGGAAACTGTAGACGCCGAAACTCCTGCCTTTTCAGCTACATCTTTTACAGTCATATGGCTTTTATTTTTCATATTCATTCCCTTCTATAATCAAAGATATAAACACAGAAAAAATAAGTGATTACTAATCTGTTTTAAACTTGCTCATATCATACCTAAGTATAATTAATGACATAATTTAAAATCATAGTAATCACTTACAATATAATATTTATATGACTAATTTAATATTTTTTGATTTTCCAAATTTCCTTTGCATATTCTTCAATAGTTCTATCTGATGAAAACTTACCAGCATTAACCATATTCAAAAAAGCTTTTCTGTAGAACTTAATAGGGTTTTTAAAATCCTCATTTAATTCTGCTTGGGTTTTTCTATAATCTTCAAAGTCTTCTAATACATAGTATTCATCGGCTCTATTCCATGAACCTCCATTTACTAAAGAATCAAATATTTGTCTAAATTCATCTCGAGTTTCTTCTCCAAATGTTCCGTCAACAAGTGAATCTATTACCTTCTTAAGATCATGGTTATTTTCATAAACTTGTTTTGGATTATATGAGTTTTCTATATTTTTTATATCAGATACTTCAAGTCCAAAAATATAGTTGTTTTCAGATCCCGCTTCCTCAACTATTTCAATATTTGCGCCATCTAAAGTTCCTATAGTAGGAGCTCCATTTAGCATAAATTTCATATTTCCAGTTCCTGATGCTTCTTTTCCAGCCGTTGAAATCTGCTCTGATATATCTGCTGCAGGGAAAAGAAGTTCTCCGTAAGAAACACCATAATTCGTTGCAAATACTACCTTTAATTTATCATTGGTCTCATCATCATTATTTACTTTTTCCTTGACATCATTTATAAGCTTTATAATTGATTTAGCCCTATAGTACCCCGGTGCAGCTTTAGCCCCGAATATAAATGTTTGCGGCGCCATATCGAAATCTTTATCTGTTTTTAATTTATTATATAAATAAAGAACATGGAAGGCATTTAAAAGTTGTCTTTTATACTCATGAAGTCTTTTTATTTGTATATCAAAAATAGAATTTTCGTCTATTTCAATTCCTTCTTTTTCTAAAATATATTCTTTAAGTTGTGATTTCTTAATCTTTTTAATCTCTATAAATTCTTTTATGATTTCATCATCATCTGCGAATTTTTCAAGATCTTTTAAATAATCTAAATTAGTTATCCATCTATCATGACCTAAAAGCTTAGTTATAAACTCCGACAGCTCTGGGTTTGCTTTCAGTAGCCATCTTCTCTGAGTTATTCCATTTGTTTTATTATTAAATCTTTCAGGATACAACCTATACCAATTATTTAATTCGCTCGCTTTTAAAATATTTGAGTGAAGCCTTGCTACACCATTTGTTGAGTAGCTTCCATAAATAGCAAGCCAAGCCATTTTAATACTTCCACCTTCTATTATCAAATATTCTCTTTTATTTTCTCCAACAACACCTTTGCTATCTAATTCTTTACTTAATTTATCATTAATTCTTTCAATAATATGATAAACATCTGGAAGTAGGTCCTTAAATATATGAACAGGCCACTGCTCTAAGGCTTCTTTTAAAATTGTGTGATTTGTGTAGGCAAATGTTTTTTGAGCAATATTAAATGCATCTTCAAAGTTAATGCCCTCAATTTTTAAAAGTCTAATCAATTCAGGTATAGCTACAGCTGGATGAGTATCATTTAACTGAATTGCATGGTATTTTGGAAAATCATTGAAATCACTATTTGTTTCTTTAAATTTACGAACTAAATCTTGTAGTGATGCTGATACAAAAAAGTACTGCTGTCTTAATCTTAGTATTCTACCTTTTTCATTAGAATCATTTGGATAAAGTACTTTAGAAATATTCTCTGCATCAATTTTTTCTTGTACAGCTTTAACATAATCCTGTTCATTGAAAGCTTCGAAATCAAATTCTGTTATTGCTTTTGATTCCCAAAGTCTTAATATGTTAACTGTTTTTCCACCGTAACCTACAATTGGCATATCAACTGGAACAGCATATACGCTCTGATCCCTAAAATTAACTTTAACTTTAAGATCTTCTCGCTTTACTGAGAAAGGGTCTCCATGTTTTAACCATTCGTCTGCTTTTTCAACTTGATAACCATTTTCTAATTCTTGATCGAATATTCCATACCTATACCTTATACCATATCCTGTAAGGGAATAGTCATGTGTTGCAGCTGAATCTAAAAAGCATGCTGCAAGTCTTCCAAGTCCACCATTACCAAGTCCAGCATCAGATTCACTTTCTTCGATTGAGTTATAATCTGTACCTAATTTTTCTAAAATATCTTTTACTTCTTTTTTATAACCTAAATTAATTAAATTATTACTAAGAGCCCTACCCATTAAGAATTCAGCTGAAAAATAGTATGCTTTTCTCTTACCCTCAAATTTTTTTTCTGTATCATTCATTTTTTCTGAAATTTCTTCCATTAATGATTTAGAAAGGCAATAAAATTTTTCTTCATTTGTTAAATCATCGAACTCTCGTCCGAAAACGCTTAATGCATAAATCTTCATTTCAAACTCTAAAAAGTTTTTATTCATCTATTTATCTCCCATATAGTTTATTTAAATCTAATATATTTTTTATAACATCAGTATCTATTGTACTATCCTTCATTCTCCAAGTCCAATTACCACCTAAAGTCGAAGGAGTATTCATTCTAGCTTCATTTCCAAGGCCTAAAAAGTCTTGCATAGGTATTACAGCTAAATATGCAGGTGAGCTGTAAGCTCCTCGTATAAGCCCCCAGTTAATTCCTTCGTCATAATCTAGTTTAAGATATTTGACTGCAAAACTTTTATCTTCATCACTTAAATTTTTAAACCAACCTAGTATAGTTTCATTGTCGTGGGTGCCTGTATAAACAACAGAATTTCTTATATTATTGTGTGGTAAATATACAGAGTTCCCATAACTCTCAAATGCAAATTGTAAAACATTCATACCAGGGTATCCTGTTTCTTCTATAAGCTCTGTTACTTCTTTAGTTAAAAACCCTAAATCTTCTGCAATTATATCTAGTTCTCCAAGTGTTTTTTTAATTTCATTAAATAATTTTATCCCTGGACCTTTAGTCCATTTACCAACAGTTGCATCTTCTAAGCCATTTTTTATTTCCCAAAAAGATTCAAATCCTCTGAAATGATCTATTCTAAGTGTATCATACAGTTTAAAACTTTCTTCCAGTCTTTTTATCCACCATGCATAGTTATTATTTTCTATTTTTTCCCAGTCATATATAGGATTTCCCCAAAGTTGTCCTAAGGTAGCAAATTTATCTGGAGGACAACCTGAAACTGTAACTGGTCTAAAATCTCTGTCTAATTTAAATAGGTCTTTATTTGCCCATATATCAGAACTATCTTCAGATATATATATTGGAAGATCACCTATAATTTTTATCCCTCTTGAGTTTGCATATTCTTTTAAATTTTCCCATTGCTTGAAAAAGAAATATTGTATAAAAATATGAGTGTAAAGTACATCTTTATTCTCTTCTTCAAATAACTTAACTTGATTAGAATTAAAATCTTTATAGTCTTCACTCCATTTAAACCAAGCTTTTCCGTTAAATTTTTCTTTTATAGACATAAAGAGAACATAATTTCTAAGCCAATCTTTTTCCTTTTCATAAAAGTCTTCTATTTCTTTTTTGTAACTTGCTTTTGAGTTCTCCGAAGCTAGTTTTAGAAGCTTTAGCTTATTTTTATAAAGAATACTATAGTTAATCTCTGTTTTATCTTCTCCAAGAGGATATTTTTCTATATCTTCTTTAGTGATGAGTTCTTTATCTAAAAATTCATCTAAATCGATAAAATATGGGTTCCCAGCAAAAGCTGAAAAACTTTGATAAGGAGAGTCACCATATCCTGTTACTCCAAGAGGTAATATTTGCCAATAAGTAAGACCTGATTCGTAGATAAAATCCACAAATTTATATGCATTTTTACCAAAATCTCCAATCCCATATTCTCCTGGAAGACTTGATATATGCATTAATACTCCACTACTTCTTTTTCTCATATTAAAAGTTTGGATATAAATCCAAACTAAACCCTCCTTTGCAATTAAATAATTTATGCAACCGCTTGCACAATGCCACCTCCATTATATTATAAAAACAAATTTTGTAAAGCTATTCTTCATTTTCTTTTAAATAAAAAAAAGCCCTAAGGCTTTTTTACTCAGATGAGATGATTTCTGTCCATATTTCATCATACTTATATAATATATCAGAAGGATCTCTGAATATTTCTGTATTTTTAATAACTTCTTCTGAAGGATAACTAACAGGATCTTCTTGTATTGAAATATCTAAATTCTTTACTGCCTCTGGTATTGGAGAAGAGTAGCCTGTAAACTCAGAGTTTAATTGTGCGATATCAGGTCTCAGTAGAAAATTTATAAACTTTTCTGCACCCTCTTTGTTTTTTGTGGACTTGGGTATAACCATACTATCAAACCAAAGATTTGTTCCTTCTTTAGGGATTATATATTTTAAGTCTGGGTTTTCTTCTTTCATATAAACAGCATCTCCAGACCAAACAACTCCTATAGAACCTTCCTCTGCAATAAGAGCATCTTTAATATCGTCTCCAAGGTAAGCATAGACAAGGGGTTTTTGATCTATCAAAAGATCTCTTGCTTCTAAAAGTTCTTTTTCATTTCTAGTATTCATTGAATAGCTTAAATTCATAAGAGCTACCCCCAGAGTGTCTCTTTGACTGTTAAGCATTAAAATATCACCGGCATATTTTTCATTCCAAAGATCATTCCAACTAGTTAGCTTATCTTTTATTAACTTTGTATTATAGATTATGCCCATAGTCCCCCAAGTATATGGAGCAGAATATTCATCTTTAGGATCAAAAATCAAATTTTTAAAAATCGGATTAATATATTTACTATTAGGTATATTTTCCCAGTTTATTTTTTCTAAATAATCTTCTTTGATACTTCTTTCTATCATATAATCAGAAATAAATACAACATCGTAAGAGTCACTACCTTGCTTTAGTCTTACATACATATCTTCATTTGTTGCAAATGTATCGTATTTAACTTTAATTCCAGTTTCTTCTTCAAAAGTTTTTAATACACTTTCGTCAATATATTCTCCAAAATTAAAAACATTTATAGTTTCTTTTTTCTCACTGCAAGCTGAAAGTACACTGGTAATTATTATTACTAATATTATCATAATATATTTTTTTTTCATTTTCCCCTCCTAATTATTATTAACTATCAATATCTACTTTTTCATTTTTTTTGTATATTATCACTAAAAAAGCAAATAATGTAATCATCATAAGAGTTGATAAAGCATTAATCATAGGGTTTATACCTTTTTTAGCCATTGAATATATTAAAATACTAAGATTAGATACGCCATGACCTGTTGTGAAAAAACTTATAGCAAAATCATCTATGGAAAGAGTAAAAGCTATAAGAAGTCCTACTACTATACTTTCTTTTATTTCCGGAATAATTATTTTTCTCACTGCATAAAGTGGTTTAGCCCCTAAATCCATAGCTGCTTCAACTAAAAAGTTATTCATTTGTTTTAGTTTAGGCAGTATAGCTAAAACAACATAAGGTATTGAAAATGTAATATGGGATAAAATTATTGTTACTAATCCTAGCTTTAATCCCATAATTTTATATAAAGCGGCAAGAGAAACTGCCATTACAATATCAGGATTAAGTACTGGTAAGTAATTTAAATTTAAAACTAACTTTTTAAAATAACCTTTTTTCATAAAATAAATTCCAATAGCTGCAAAAGTTCCTATAAATGTTGCCACAAGGGTTGATACAACTCCTATTATAAGAGTATTAGACAGAGCCCTCATAACTTCTTGGTTTTGAAAAAGTTCTACGTACCATTTAAAAGTAACCCCGCTGAAATTTCCTCTAGACTTAGATGAGTTAAATGAAAAAACCATCAGAACAAGTATAGGTGCATATAAAAATAAAAATATTAAGCCCATATAAGTTTTTGTAATAAATCTCTTTACCATAAAACACCTCGTTCTTTTCCAGAACTACCCTCAAATTTACCTGTTATATATGCAAATATAAATATAATAACTATAAGTACTAAGGCCATTGATGATCCAAAATGCCAATCCCCACTAACTAAAAACTGCTGCTCTATTAAATTCCCAATAAGAGGGGTCTTATTTCCTCCTAACAAAGAAGATATAACAAAAGTACTTACTGCAGGTACAAAGACCATCGTAATTCCAGTTATAATGCCCGGTACACTTAAAGGGAAGATTATCTTCCTAAATACAGTAAAACTTTTCGCCCCTAAATCCTGAGCAGCTTCTATGAGTGAGTTGTCCATTTTTACAAGTACTGAGTAGATAGGAAGAACCATAAAGGGTAAAAAATTATATACCATACCTAAAAGAACTGCACCTTCTCTATAAAGCATGTTTTTAGTACCAAAGCCGAAAAACATTAATATATTATTGATGATTCCGTTTTTGCCGAGAATTGTTAGCCATGCATATGTTCTTAAAAGTAAATTCATCCACATTGGAAAAACAAAAAGTAATATCATAATATTTCTTGTTTTTATTTTTGATCTAGATATTATAAAAGCCACAGGATATCCAAGAAATAAGGTAATCATTGTTGAATATATAGAGAGTTTTAAAGATTTTAAAAGAACCTTCAAATAAACAGGTGTAAAAAACCTTTTAAAATTTGCTAAACTTAATACAAAAGTCTCGAAATCTTTACTGTTTCCTCTTGTTATTGCAAAATATATAACTAAAATTAAAGGTACAAATATAAATATTAATATCCACATAAGATAAGGATAAGCCATCTTTTTCAGTTTCATACTTACAACTCCTTTTTCATGATATGGATAGAGTCCGGAAGAATTTCTAGTCCTACTAGTTCGCCTACTTCAAAATATTTTGTGGACTGAATTTTAAAATCATATCCATTTGATTTTACTATTATTTCATAATGAATCCCTTTAAAGTTAACACTAGTTATCTCTCCACTTAAAGATGTATTTTCTTTACTGGTAATATTTATATCCTCTGGTCTTATTACGAGATTTATCTCTTCATCTTTATTAAAACCTTTATCTAGACATTCAAATGAATTACCTAAGAATCTAACTTTATAATCGGCTTCCATTATTCCTTCTAAGATATTGCTATCGCCTATAAACTCAGCGACAAAAATATTTTTAGGCTCATTGTATATGTCAATTGGAGTTCCTATTTGCTGAATCTCACCCTTGTCCATAACCACAACAGTATCTGACATGCTTAGTGCTTCTTCCTGATCATGGGTTACATAAACAAAAGTTATCCCTACTCTTTCTTGAATTCTTTTAAGTTCTAACTGCATATCTTTTCTGAGTTTTAAATCTAAAGCTCCTAAAGGCTCATCAAGCAAAAGGACTTTAGGCTCATTTATGAGTGCTCTTGCTATAGCAACTCTTTGCTGCTGTCCACCACTTAGCGAATCTACCTCTCTTTCCTCAAATCCACTCAGATTTACAAGTGCTAAAATATCTTTAACTTTTTTTTCTATTTCTTTTTTAGCTGTCTTTTTTATTCTAAGACCAAAAGCAATATTTTCAAATATATTCATATTCGGAAATAATGCATACTTTTGAAAAACTGTATTAACAGGCCTATCATAAGGCATTACATGAGTCATATCTTTGTTTTCTATAATAACCTTTCCATTGGTTGGATTTTCAAAACCACCAATAATTCTAAGGGTCGTTGTTTTACCACATCCACTTGGTCCTAAAAGAGTTAAAAACTCATTTTCTTTTATATATAAATTCATATTTTCAATAACAATATTATCTTTAAATACTTTTTTAATATTTTTCAAATCAATCATTATATTATTTTCCATGCTTTGCTCCTTTCAATTAAAAAACAGGCGGTGTACTCACCCAAATTAATTTGGCCTTGTTTTTGTATGGATTTGATATGAAATGGTTGCTATTAGGCATAAAATAAAAACTTTCTCCTTTTTTCACCTTATGTTTTTCATCACCAATCTCAAGTACTATGGCACCACTAAGAACATAACCAAACTCTTCTCCTTCATGAGGATCTAAATCATAAGTTCTACCTTTTGAATTTATTTCCATAATAATAGGCTCCATAATATTTTTTTGTGCATTTGGGATTATCCATGTTATTTTATGATTTAAACCTTCATCTTCTTTTACAAAAACATCTTCTTTAGTAAAAACTATTTTTTCTTCCTTATTATCACTAAAAAAATCTTTCAAACCTGTTCCAAGTGCTTCTAAAATATCAATAAGTGTCTGAATAGAAGGAGAAGTAATATTTCTTTCAATTTGAGATATATAGCCTTTTGTAATTTCACATCTGTCAGCTAATTCTTCTTGTGTTAAATCATTTTTTACTCTAATTTCTTTAATTTTATTACCTATATCCACAATATCCCCCTTATCATTAAACTTTAAGTTTACTTATACTAAACTCTAACTATTATATAAAAGATTTTTCAAATATGCAATAGTTTTTTCAAATAAAAAAAGCCAGAATAAATTCCGGCTTTTTTATTTATATTCAATTTTTATATTTCAATTTACATTTAAATATTTTTAATGCCTTTTGAAGACGAACTTGCAAACATAATTCCCATAACTATGAAAAATGATATAACAAGTTTAGGTTCAAATGCAAAACTGTCTAAGAAATTTAAGGCTATAATTACTATCAATGAAATTAAAAAACCAACATACATAGCTTTATACTTTATTTCAACTTTATAAGATTTAGTGTACTTAATTATAGATTTTACAAGAATCACAAATAGTATTATAAACAAAACAGCTCCAAATATACCACCCTCTACAAGAATTTTAAAAGGTAAATTAAATGGTTTGTTTATAAGACTAAGATCATAAGTTACATTTTTAGTTTGTAAAAAATCAAAATATAAAGAATCAACTGTATTTATACCTGTACCAAAAAACAATCTTTTTTTATAAAGACTCAAAAATTCAATCATATAACCTCTTCTTCCAAAGTTTTCACTTATCATAAAATATGTGTTTTGTCTTCTTGTAAACACAGGTATTAAAAAGAGAAAAATACTTGTTGGAATTAAAGCAACTATAAATTTAACTGAGTATAATAAAGAAAGAATTGTTAATCCTATAAATATACCTACAATAGCTCCTGGAGATTTCGTAGTGAATATAGTTATAAGAGAAAACACAGAAACTGCAAGATAAAATTTAGTATCAAAAGCTTTTTCCTTAAATATATACATTACTAGTGCAGGAAAAAATGGAACTATCAAAAAGTATGCAAGCAAAGATCCACTTGTCAAAAAAGATATATTTGATAAATAATCAAATTTTTTCCCAAGAGATATTTCAATATACAAAAGTTTTGCTACATGGTATAAGGATAAAATAAGTGCTCCAGCAAAATAACTTTTCAAAATAAGGTTTATACTATTTGCCTTATTAAACTCATATTGAACTATAAAGAAAATTATTATTCCAGTAGTAAAAGTTAAAATGCTAATCAAGCTTTTTTGCCTATCTAAAGAAAAAATAAAAGTTATACTCATATATATAAAGAATAATATTGTTATAGTATTCAATTTATAATTAAAGTAGGCTCTAGTCCTTTTTAGTTTTTTTCTTGCATCAACATCCACATATAAATATAACAAATAAAAAATAATCAGTACAATCCCTAACAAGTATAATTTGTCATTAGCTACAAAAGGGAATATTAGTACTATTAAAAGAACAAGTTTAGTTAAATAATTTTTGTTAGAGATATCCATACTTCCTCCTTTTTATTTTATTATACTATATATTTAAATCAATTATATATAATAAAAGAGGCTTCTAGTATCTAGGCCCCTTTTATAATCTAATATTAAATTAATCTAAAATAATTGCCGCTACAGGACAACTATCTGAAGCTTCTTCAGCTAAATCTTCTTCACCTTCAGGTACTTCGTCCACTAATGGATCTGCAAGTCCTTCGTCATTCATTTCGAATAAATCTGGTGCAACACTTGGACATACACCACAACCTATACAAAGATCATGATCAATTGATACTTTCATAATAACACCCCTTTTTAACTTATACTAACATTATAAATAAAATTTATACAATGTTTGTTAATAAACTGTGAACTTTCTTAATTTTCATCAAAAATTTCTATATCACCCGACATTGTTTCAATATTTAAAGTATTTATTTGGTCTTCAGCAAAAGAGTTGAAATCATAGAACTTACTAATACTAATCTTATTATTATTATAATTAATAGATTCCTCAAGTGAATCTAAATAAATATCAATTTCATTAAGATTACTAGAATAAAGTTTTATGTTTCCAGATAAGCTATTTAAATAACTTTTGTCTCCTATGTTTTTGGATTTAACAATAATATCTCCAGATATTGTCTCAATATTAACCTTATAAGCATTTAAGACTTCAACTTCACCTGATACAGAATCACAATTTATTTTATCGGTAGTGCTGGTAGAAAATAAGTTACCAGACACTAAACTACATGTTAATTCATTAACCTTACCTTTGTCAAGATGTACATTCCCTGAAATGCTATCTATATCTAATTTTTCAAGGTTTAAATCTTCTATTAAAATATCCCCTGAAACAGTAATATAATTAATTTCTTTAAATTTGTTTTCTGGGATAATAATTTCTATATTTAATTTGCCTAGATTTAAAATCGAAACATTTTTATTTGCATTTTTCAGTATTTTTACCTCAAAACTGTTTCCATCTTTTTTAATATCTAGATAATCTCTGCAATGTTTTTTATTTATGTTTCCTTTTATTTTAAAAACTATTTCATCTGCTGTGGATGTTTTTATTTCTATATTACTTATTTTTGAATCTATATGCAGTAATTTTTCATTTCCAAGTTTATAGCTATACTCTTCGTCGATATTAATTATATCTGATTTTTTTATATTAGTATTCTTCATATTGATAAAATTTTCAACAGCTGATACAAAATCTTCTAAACTAGATTCAGAGCTATATAATATAAAAAGTCCCATTCCCACAGAAACAGAAGAAATTATTAAAGTTATAATCGCTATCTTTTTAAAGTTCTTCATTTTTTATTTTCTCCTAAGATTATTAACCTAAAAATCTTCTCATTATATTTAAAACTAATCTGCCAAACCATCCTATACATTTAATAATAAGTGAAATCAAAAATACAAGTAGTGATAAAGCAGCTATTCCAAAGAATAATAATGCAAGAGTTGGAACGCCAAGTGCCAAAGATGAGGGGGATATAAAAAGTAATATAGGTAAAGATATGAGAGAAAGAGCTAATACAAGTAGTATTACTAACACAAAAATTAATGACATAATAAAAGATCCTATAATTATAAATAAAGGAGGACCTACAAGCACTAGTATAACAATAGTAAATATAAACTTTAATAAACTATTACTCCCCATGCCTATCCCCTCCTTTTTTTAAGCTAAATAAAATATACTACTTATTAATTAAAATGTAATTAAAACAACTTTCAAGTTCATGCCTATTAATTGCTTTAGCTTCAGCAAATTTCACAATATAATATGTTTTTAAAATATATATTTTAAACTTTAAAACTAGTAACATAAAGCATGATATCCAAAAACTTATGTTTTGAGTGTTTTGAACAAAAATATTTTTTTGTATGGTATCCTAAATCATCCTTTAGACCTTCTTAGACTAGAGCAAATATAACAAGGTTAATTGCTTGTATAGACTCAGCATTGGCGTCTAACTAGAAACCAGGCTTCTTTAGCCGGTTATTATAATGATAGGTGCCATTGTTTACAATATACAGTCAAAATACTAGCTTTTCTAAATTTTTCCTTCTATATGATAGAATATGTGTATAATAACTTATGAGGTGAATTATGAAAATAGAACTACATTGTCACACTAATTTCTCTGACGGTAAACTTAGTCCAAGGCAGCTATCTGAATTAATTATAAAAGAAAAACTTGATTTAGTATCCGTAACAGATCACGATACTGTAAAAGCTCACAATTTGATAGAGCCCATCATGGAAGCAAGTAATATCAAATATATTCCAGGAATAGAGCTTACAACTCATAGAAATGGAGAAAGTATACATATATTAGGATATTTTGTTAATGATGGTTATAAAAATAAATCCTTTTTAAACACACTAGATGAGCTTGACGAATTTAGGAATAATAGAACGAAAAATATTTTAAATTTACTTGAAAAATATTTTGGTATTGACATAGATTACAAATATCTTAGAAAAAAATCAAAAGGTAGCATTACAAGAGCAAATATTGCATCTGAAATAAATTTATTGTTTCCAAATATCAGTCACAGCCAATTATTCGACAAATACTTGTCAAGAGAAAGTCCTGCATATATTCCAAATATAAACTTAACAATAGAAGAAGGTATAAGCTTACTAAAAAACAACGGTGCTATAGTTATTCTTGCTCATCCTGTTATATATCAAAACAACTCAATAAATGATTTATTAAAATATGATTTCGATGGAGTTGAATGTTATTATTTCTTAAACACTAAAGAGGAAACTGAGAAATATCTAAAAGAAACGAAAAATAGAAATTTATATATAACTGCTGGTTCGGATTTCCATGGGATTCCAAATGACAAGAATCATGGCTACTTATCATCAGTAAAATATAAAAAAGAAGACTTAGAACCATTTTTAAATAATTTCATATGAAAATATAAAAAGGTAAGATATCCTAAAGTATCTTACCTTTTTCTTATTTATATGAATTTTTATTTATATTAATTTATATTAATTATTATTATTTTCTTTTAAATCTTTAATGCAATATTTGCATATTCCCTTCACATTGTATATCTCTTCATCTACTTGAAACCCTTTTAAGTCATCAGATACACCTGTAATAGATGTATTTATACTAAAATCATATATTTTATTGCACTCTGTACATTTAAAATGTCCATGTTCTTTGGGATTGTATATATCAAACCTAATCTCATTAGCATCTATAGGCACTATTTCAATTAGTTGATGTTCTATAAAAAGATTTGTTGTATTATATACTGTAGCTTTACTTAACGTTGGTATCTCATCTTTTAAAGCGTCATAAATATCATTAACAGTCGGATGGTCGTGATTGTCATTTAAATATTCAAAAATTCTTTTTCTTTGATATGAGGGTTTAACTCCCTTTTCTCTAAGGTATACATCTATATTTTTTATATTCATTTTTTCACCTCTATTTAGAATGATTAGAATGTTATACTTATTATAGATTATATCCATACTAAATACAAGAAAAGTGAAATACCCTATTTATCATTACTAGAGTTTAGTTCTCTTCTTTTTGCTACATCTTGAATTCTTTCATCTATTAGATCCGAAGGTGAAGCCCCTGATAGGCCTAAATACCTAAAATTAGCTGCTGCAGCTTCTATAATTATGGCTATATTTCTTCCACTTTTCACAGGAAGAATAATTTTTTTAATATCCACGCCTAGTATATCTGCATATTCATCAGTTCCAAGTCTATCGTAGTCTCCATTGTCATCCCAATTTTCAAGTTCTATAATCATATCAATCTCTTTTTCTGCTATTACACTTGATAAACCATATAATGCTGAAACATCTATTATCCCAAGTCCCCTAACTTCCATCATTCCAAAAGTAATCTCCGGGCAGCTTCCAACAAGCATTTCATCTATAGCTTTAATATCTACAGCATCGTCGGTAATAAGTCTATGACCTCTTTTAATAAGCTCTAACGTGGCTTCACTTTTTCCTATACCACTTACACCTGTAATTAGTACTCCCATTCCATATATATCGACAAGAGTGCCATGAACCCTTGTTTCTGGAGCAAGTCCGTGAGAAAGATACATAGTTATTCTTGATATAAAAGATGTTGAAGAAAGTTTTGTCCTTAAAACCCATCTATTATTTTTGACTGCTGCTTCATAAACTTCATCATGCAAGAATAGGTCTCTTGTTAATATTACACAAGGAATATCATAACTTAAAAATTTTTCTATTCTTTTTTCTCTTAATGCAGGTATAAGCTCATCTAGAAAGCTCCATTCAGATTTTCCTATTACTTGTATTCTATCTTTAGCAAAATAATTATAAAAACCTGCAAGTTGAAGTCCAGGTCTATTAATATCATTTATAGTTACTTCATTATTGTCTTTACCTTCTGCTAGCACCTCTAAGTCAAAATTTTCTATAATATCAAGTATTCTAACGGACATTTAAACTTCCTCCTTTATTTCTTTTTTATTCCTTCAAGAGAAGATCTGAGGTTTCTTTTAACTCTCCCTATGTAATCATCTCTTAAAATTTTTCTTTCAGCCTGTTCTTCTTTTGTAAGATCTCGCTCTTTAGAAATTTTTGTTAGCTCATTTATTCTTGAAACAAGTTCATCATGAGTCATTATATTACCTCCTAAAATAAAAATTGCTCTGCATATATGCAGAGCAACCATAACTTTTTAAACCTCCCAAAAATGCCGTTTCCTATTAGAATCAATACCCGCTCTTTGCAGGTGGGTTCCCGTCAAATAAAATACTATCTTCTTCTGTCCTAGGAATAGGTCGTTAGACCCTAAAGCCCGATATCATTTATTGTTGTTGGAGATCCCGGATTCATTATGTAGGTTGAAAAAAATAGGCGATACGCACATCTCAGGATTCTGTTAATCTTATTATATCATATATTAAGCAATATTCAAGATTATAAAGATTAACAGATTATATATATTCTGCTAAGTCTATGTCAAATTCCCCTATAGAAAAAGACATAATGATACCTAGACTATCATAGCTCTCTGATAAAATTTCCAAAAGTAAATAACTCACGTCAATTCCTTCATCTATAAACTCTGCTATACTTTCATCTAATTTCTCCACTATTATATCTTCGAGGGATCTTTTTATATATTCATGAAACTCATGAGCAAAAGCCTCATCATACCTATCTTTAGAAAAGTCATCTTTTATATTTTCCAAGGTATCATCATCAAAATCATAATATCCTCTAATAACAACATAACTAGATGTTTCTTCTAATATATCAATATCTAATATTTTTGTTTCTTCTAAATAATTATATATAATATCTTTATCCATATGTGCACCTTCTCTAGTATAATAATTTTTTGTATTCTTTTTTTACTTCTAAAAACTCTTTATCTTCTTCAATAATATTCCATTCTTTATTTCCGTCTTTATCTAAATCTACTCTATAAATATATTCATCTTCAGCATTTTCATCCAATGGTGCAAGCACTACATATTTATTTTTATTAACATAAAGCTCTGCTACTAATTCTAACTCTATAGTATTTCCTTCCTGATCTTTAAACTTTAATATATTATCTTTCATAAATTACCTCCAATTTAAAACTACTCTTTTTTATTGAGTATCTTATTCACCTAGTTCACTAAATGTATAATAACACTAGTCATCTTATTTATTCAAGCTTATTCTGTTATATATTTAAATTTACAAATAAACATTTGAAAATTATAATATAAAGTAAAATAGCCCCACATAGGGCTATTTATATTTATATAACTTCATTTTTTTTACTCTCTGCTTTTTCTAGCATATCTTTAACTTTCATAAGTCTTGTTATCGTACTTCTTTCGCTTTCATCAAGTTTCATTCTTATAAACTTAATGGTTTCTTCAAGCTCTGGAATTGTTCTATATTCTAAAGCATTAACTCTTCTTCTTGTTTTTTCGATTTCATCTGCCATAAGTTGACAGCTTTTTTCTATTTCAGCAAGTTCTAAAAGTTTTGGCATTATAGAATATAAATCTGATATAGCGTCATCAAGTTCAGATGAAGTTTGTGAAAAACCATATGGATATATGCTACCAGGATCATCTTCAAGTTTTCTTTTAAAATTCATAACAGGAACATTTACACTCATGATATTTCTTTTTTTAATATCTACAGAAACAGATTCCTTTGGAAAAACAACTGATTCTTCTAGGAATTCCGGACTCATAATAGCACTAGCTACTAAAAAATCATTAAAGGAACTTCCTAATTCTTTTTCTACCTGTTCTCTAAGCTTTTTATTAAGCCTTATCATATTTATAAATTGCCTCATAAGCTCATCTTGCTTATCTTTTAAAAGTTTATGACCACGCGTTGCTACCTCTAGTCTTTCTTTAAGGGTTGTTAACTCCATTCTTGTTGGATTAACATTAAGTTTAGCCATAGCTAATCATCTCCTTTTACCTTCTCCGGCAAATACCTCTCTAAATATTCATCTCTAACTCTTTTAAGCTCATTTACTGGAAGAATAGATAATAGATCCCATCCAATATTTAAAGTATCATTTATTTCTCTATTTGTATTATAACCTTGGTTTACATAAGTTTCTTCAAAGACATCCGAGAATTTTGCATAAGCTTTATCAGTATCTGATAGTGCAGATTCTCCAAGTATAGTTGCAAGTTCTTTAGCTTCTTTACCTGTTGCATATGATGCGAATATTTGATTCATCGTATCTGCGTGATCTTCTCTAGTTTTACCTCTTCCTATTCCTTTATCCTTAAGTCTAGAAAGTGATGGTAAAACATCAATTGGAGGTTCTATTCCTCTCTTATATAAATCTCTTGATAATATAATTTGTCCCTCTGTTATATAACCTGTTAAGTCAGGTATAGGATGAGTCTTATCATCTTCAGGCATTGTAAGAATTGGTATTTGTGTTATTGATCCACCCTTACCTTTAATCCTACCTGCTCTTTCATACAGTGTTGCAAGGTCAGTATAAAGATAACCTGGGTAACCTCTTCTTCCTGGAACTTCTTTTCTAGCTGCTGAAACTTCTCTTAATGCTTCTGCATAATTAGTTAAGTCAGTTAGTATAACAAGTACATGCATGTTTTTCTCAAATGCTAAATACTCTGCACATGTTAAAGCCATTCTAGGTGTTGCAATTCTTTCTATTGCAGGATCATCTGCTAGGTTCATAAAAAGAACTGCTCTGTCTATAGCACCAGTTTTAGTAAAATCATCTATAAAGAACTGTGCTTCTTCAAAAGTAATTCCTATAGCACCGAAAACTACTGCGAATTTCTCACCATCTCCTACAACTCTTGCTTGCCTAGCAATTTGAGCTGCAAGATCTGCGTGTGGAAGTCCAGAACCAGAAAATATAGGTAACTTTTGACCTCGAACTAGTGTGTTTAAACCATCAATTGCAGAAACTCCTGTTTGAATAAATTCAGAAGGATAATCTCTTGCAACAGGGTTTATAGGAAGTCCATTTATATCTTTTCTTTCTTCAGGTATAATCTCTGGTCCACCATCTTTAGGTCTACCCATACCATCAAAAACTCTACCTATCATACCATCTGAAACTCCAAGCTCCAAAGGCTTACCTAAAAACCTAACTTTTGTTTCCTTTAAATTTATTCCTGTTGATCCTTCAAAAAGTTGGACCATTGCTTTATCTCCATCAATTTCAAGAACCCTACCTCTTCGGATTTCACCCGTTTGAAGTTCTATCTCCACAAGCTCTTCAAATTTCACTCCAGAGACTCCTTCAACAACCATAAGTGGTCCAACGACCTCTGTTACTGTTTTATATTCTTTAAGCATTTAGGAGACCTCCTTTGTCTATAAGTTTATCTATACTTTCTGTAATAGTTTTATTTATGTCTTTTATTGAATTTATATCATCTTCTTCAAGATATTTTGCTCTAGCAATTCTATCTCTAACATCTAGTGCCATAAGTTCATTTAAATAAACTCCATTTACTAATGCTCTTTTAGATTCATCATAAAAATGAAGTACCATATCAAGCATTAGATTCTGCTTATCCAAAGAAGCATATGTATCTTGATCATGAAACGCATTTTGCATTAAAAAATCTTCTCTGACAGATTTTGCAACTTCAAGTTTTAGCTGATCATCTTCAGATAAAGTATCTTTACCTACAAGTCTTACAATTTCCTCAAGTGCTGACTCTTCTTGTAGTAGAGTCATTGCTTTAATTCTATTAGATGAAAATTTCTCATCTATATTTAAATCCATCCACTCATCAACTTTAGATTGATACAAAGAATATGAATCCATCCAGTTTATAGCTGGGAAATGCCTTCTATATGCAAGATCTGCATCCAGTCCCCAGAATACTTTTACTATTCTAAGGGTAGCCTGAGAAACTGGCTCAGATATATCTCCACCTGGTGGGGATACTGCACCAATTATAGTAAGGGCACCTATTCTATTATCGCTTCCATGACATTGAACTTTACCTGCTCTTTCATAGAAATCTGCCGCTCTTGAAGCAAGATATGCTGGATAACCTTCGTCACCTGGCATCTCTTCAAGTCTACCTGACATCTCTCTAAGGGCCTCAGCCCATCTTGATGTGGAATCAGCCATTATAGCAACTGAATATCCCATATCTCTAAAATACTCTGCAATTGTAATTCCAGTATAAATAGATGCTTCTCTTGCAGCAACTGGCATATTGGATGTATTTGCAATTAATACAGTTCTTTTCATTAATGATTCTCCTGTATCAGGATCAATAATTTCTGGGAACTCCATTAATACGTCTGTCATCTCATTACCACGCTCTCCACAGCCTACATAGACAACTATTTCAGCATCTGCCCATTTAGCTAGTTGATGCTGTACAACTGTCTTACCTGATCCAAAGGGACCTGGTATAGCAGCAGTTCCACCTTTTGTTATAGGGAAAAAAGTATCTATTACTCTTTGTCCTGTAACAAGTGGCTCATCTGGATTAATCTTATGATCGTAAGATCTTCCTTTTCTAACTGGCCATTTCTGCATTAAAGTTAACTCATTTCCTGTATCTAAAGTACAAACAACCTGTTCTACTGTGAAATTTCCTGATTTGATTTCTGTTACAGTTCCGGAAACATCTACAGGTACCATGATTTTATGAAGTACTACTTTTGTTTCTTGAACGGTTCCTATAACATCTCCCGCTGAAACCTTATCTCCGACTTTAACTGTAGGATTAAACTCCCAAATTCTTTCTCTATCTAAAGAAGGTACTTCTACACCTTTAGTTAAATAATTTCCTGCTTGCTCCATTATGGCGTTAAGTGGTCTTTGAATTCCATCGAACATGGCTTCTATTAAGCCTGGTCCTAGTTCAACTGACAAAGGTTCTCCTGTTGTAAAAACTGGTTCCCCTGGTCCTATTCCTGTTGTTTCTTCATAAACCTGAATGGAAGCTTCATCGCCTCTCATTTCAATAATTTCGCCAATGAGCTTTCTATCTGAAACTTTTACTACGTCATAAATGTTAGCTTCATCCATATCCTTAGCCACAACTAGTGGTCCAGATACTTTTATAATTTTTCCAACTTTCATTAGAGCGCTCCTTCTATAATATATTTGAACCTATAGCTTTTTCTACATTCTTATTAATTTTATCCATACCAATATTAAGTGTCCCTTGATTATTCGGGATTAGTATAACAGCTGGAACAATTTGATTATTATATCGTTGAATTGTTTCAGGAATTAATTCTGCTACTTGTTCAGTTATAAATATAATTCCATATCTATCTCTTGCTAATGAGTCCACCTGTCTTCTTGCTTCTTCAGCATTTACAACTGGAAATACATCTATTCCCAAAGCTTTAAATGCTAAAATAGAATCTTTATCTCCTATTACACCAATCTTATACATATAAATCACGTAACCTTTCTCTTATTATTTCTGGAGAGAGATTGTTTAATTTAGACACCATTATCATTCTTAGTATTTTATTTTCAGTTTCTTTTGCATAAAGATAAGAAAAAAGTGGCTCTGGTCCAAAAATTATAGTTTTGGATTCTTCATTTAAATCCATTAAACTATTATCCATGATTTTTTCATACTCCGATAATCTATTAGTTTCTTTAAAAGATTTAATTCCAAGTACAATCTTAGGCCCTATTTTTTCATCTTCAAATTTCTCTGATATTGTATCTAAATCATCATTTATCGAAAGGGATATTTTTTGAAGAGATATATTACCACCTGGTACTAATACTTCTTCTAAAAATCTAATGTCCTTTCCAAGTTTTCTTACTCTAAGTAAAGTTTTTATGTTTGTAAAGTCAATTAAATCTTTTACATAATTTAAAAACAAAGGAATATCAACATTTTCAACAAGTTTATTTAAATGAATAAAATAATACTTATCTAAAATAATATCAATTTTTTGAGGGTCATCTGTCTCCTCATAAACTTTTTTTGTTTCTTTAAGAGCTTTTTCAACAATAGGATCTACATTTTCATAGTTATTTGATAAAAAAGCACTTTTAATAGCTTTAATATCGTATCCAAAATCCACATACAAACTATCAAGTTTACTGTCTTGAGCATATTCTTTTATCATAACCTTTAAATTATGGTAAAAATATCTTAAAGATATAATATCAGTTATAACCTTTTCACCTGTTAATTCATCCATTAAATCATAAACTCTTTTTAACTCATTATTTAGTAAAACCTCATAGTCATAAGGGCTTTCTACTCCTATAAATGATCCTTGGTATTCTGTTTCTTGTAGTATTCTGTACACTTCTGAAACATCTTTTGCTTCAATCATTCTTTCAACTCTAGCTCTTGAAAGGAGTCTTTTTTCAAGGACTTTTACTCTCATTACTGCTTGGTTAAAATCCATTCTGTCCATGA
>JAAZDF010000106.1 GCA_012512905.1 Clostridium sp. | reverse complement strand
TATTGTTCTCCTTTTAAACTTATTACAGAAAAAGACCCTTGGATTTTGTCCGGGTCTCCTTTCTTTCGCATAAATTCTTAACTATATTTTACTACATAAGTATTAAAAAATTAAACTTTTTTATTTAGTTTTATCATATTATTCCTATATTTTAACATAGTTCTTATTATATGCTATTTAGTCTCATTTTTTCAGAAATTAAAAGTATAAATTCTTTATTGGTAGGTTTTTTTGAACTGCTATTATAGCTTATATTTTCCTCCTTAAACATTTCAAGGACAGTGCCTTTACCCCATGCTATTTCAAGAGAATGCCTTATGGCTCTTTCTACGCCAGAAGGTGTTGTAGAATACCTTTCAGCAACTTTAGGATATAGCTCTTTTGTTATTGCTGAAAGAATCTCCATATTTACCATAGCCTCATAGATACACATTCTGAGATACTGGTAACCTTTTACGTGGGGAGGAATTCCTGCTTTTTGAAGTAAATATGATATTTCTTGAACAAGTTCATTCTTACTTTTAACAGTTCCTTTAACTTCATAAAAGGATTCCATACCAAAGTTTTCACTTATTAAAGTAGCATTACTTGTAAGTATTTTTATTTTAGTAACAAGGCCTCTTACTTCATCTACTAAATTATTCGTTTCCCTTATCACATAGTAGTCAGCTCCTAAACTAAGCGCAGCATTTATAATATTTTTATTTGATATTGCCGAATAAACTATAGTTTTAGTATCTTTTTCTTTGCTTTTTAATCTCTCAAGAACAGAGATGCCATCAAGTTTTGGCATTATAATGTCAAGAATTAAAACCTCTGGTGCTAGTTTTTCTATAATATCAAGAGTTTCTATTCCGTCTTTAGCAGTTCCAACAATTTCAATTTCAGGATAGTTTAAAAATTCTCTTTTCAAAGAACTACTTCTATCTGAATCGTTTTCAGCAACTAATACTTTTATTCGTTTTGTCATACTTAAGCCCCCTGATCTATTTAAACTCCTTTTTTTATTTCTTACCTGTTTAATATATCACATCTTTACCCCTTTATAGAAGTATTATACTTATTTTTAATTTTTTCAGTCATATTTAAAATATCTTCTGCATTTTTTTCTGTCACTTTTGAAATATAACTTCCACCTATCATATTTGATATTTCTTCTATTTTACCTTTTTTATCAAGCATTTTAACATTTGTAAATGTTCTTTTATCTTTTTCTTTTTTGGTTATCAAAAGATGATTATCAGAAAAAGCAGCAATTTGTGGTAAATGTGTAACACAAAACACTTGAAAAGATTTTGATAATGAATACATTTTTTCTCCAACAGCTTCTGCGACCCTACCACTTATTCCTGTATCAATCTCGTCAAATATTACAGACGGAGTCTTGTCTTTATTCATAAATGAAACTTTAAGGGCTAGCATTATCCTTGATAGTTCTCCTCCTGAGACAATTTTCTCTAGAGGCTTTTTTGGTTCTCCAAGGTTGGTTGAAATCAAAAAATTAACTCTATTTATACCAGTTTCAGAAACTTCTTTTGTTTTTTCTACATTTACTTTGAAATCAGCTTTTTCAAGTCCTATAAACTTAAGTTCACTGTTAATATTTTTATTTAACAGAAGGCTTCCCTTTTCGCGAATCTTAGAAATTTCTTCCCCAAGAGAAAAAAGTCTTTCCTTGGAATTTTTTATGTCTTTTTCTAATTTTAAAATAATTTCTTTTGAGTTTATAAGTTCATCATACTCTTTTTCTATTTTTTGTAAATATTCTAAAACATCTTTCGTTTCTGTTCCATATTTTCTTTTCATGCTACTGTATGTAAAAAGTCTTTCATTTAAATCATTTAGCTCTTGTTCATCAAAATATACAGAGTCTTTATAGTTGTATAGAGTTCTCGCTGCTTCTTCTAAAACAAAGAAGGCGCTTTCCATTTCAGCGATGGGTCCCTCTAATTTTTCGAAAAATTTCTCTACATCTTTTAAATCTTTTATTGCATGAGCTAAGGATTCAATTACAGATTCTTCTTCGTTTAGTATACTATAAGCATCATTTAAATTTTTACTTATTTTTTCTGCATTTGATAGTATTTTAAATCTTTCTTCAGCCTCTTTTTCTTCTTCAACTTTCAGATTAGCTTTTATAATATCATCTATTTGAAATTTCAAATAATCCATTACTTTAGTGTTATCACCATTTAGGGTAAGACTTTTAAGTTTATTGTTTAAATTAAAAGTTTTTCATATTCTTCTTTGTAGTCTTTATATACATTTTTATCTTTAAGACCAATAAAGCTATCTAAGTAACCCATATGCTCTGCACTATCTAAGAGATTTTGACTGTTATGCTGGCCATGAATATCAAGAAGATCTTTGCCAAGCTTTTTTAAAGTTCCAATTAATACTGTCTTACCATTTACTCTTGCACTAGTTCTTCCGCCAATAAAACCTTCTCTTCTAATAATAATAATTTCTTCTGTATCTATACCAAGGCTTTCAATTAATTCATTAGCTTTATCTTCTGCTTTAAATATAGCCTCTACTGTCATCTTTTCTTTTCCACTTCTAATAAGATCTCTATTAAACTTGTCTCCAAGAACAAAACCAATAGCATCTATTAAAATAGACTTTCCAGCTCCTGTTTCTCCCGTTAATATATTAAATCCTTTTTTCATGTTGAGCTCTAAATTATCAATTAAAGCGAAATTTTCTACTCTTAAATCTAATAACATAGCTACACCAAGAACTCTGAAAGTTTTTCTTTGATTTCAAGGGCTTTGGAACTGGATCTGGTCATCATAAATATTGTATTATCTCCTGCTATAGTTCCAGCAATATCTGAAATGCCAAGGCTATCAATCGCTTCTGCTGCTGTATTTGCTGATGCTGATATAGTCTTAACTATAATCATTTTATCGATATTTTCAATGGAATTTATTGTATGCCTAAGTAGAGATGAAAGCCTTGTTGATTCTTCAAGGTCTTTTCCGCTCCCAAGAACATATTTGTATTTACCTTTTGAATCAATTATTTTAATTAAATTTAAGTTTTTAATATCTCTTGAAACTGTAGCTTGGGTCACTTTAAAACCTGCCGCGCGAAGCTCAGATCCTAGTTCTTCCTGGGTTTCTATATTCTTTTTAGAAATAATCTCAAGAATTTTACTTCTTCTATCACCTTTCAACTATATCTTCATCTCCTTTTTGTATATCCATAGCTTTATACATTATTTTTTTTCTTAGTACGTCAAAATAATCGTAGTCTTTTAGTCTTAAAATTTTTGCGCACTCTTTAGCTTTCCTTATTTTTATTACTACTTCATTCATCATTTCAAAATTAACTTGTCCATCTAAAGATAAATAAAAAGCTTCATTTATATTATCTACTTTTATCTTTACCTCTTGGCTAGAATTTAAAATTAAATTTTTTATTCCAAAAGTGTGGGAGCTTATTGTAGATACACTAATAGCAGATACATTTGGATAAACAATAGGGCCCCCTGCGGATAAATTATATGCAGTTGATCCTGTTGGAGTTGATATTATAACTCCATCACCCCTGTATTTGTTTGAAAACTTATTGTCCACGTAAATACTAAAAGATAGGATTCCGCTAAGAGCTCCTTTACTAACGACTGCATCATTTAGAGCCCTATAAAGCTTTTTTTCACCATTATGGAAAAAGCTTATTTCAAGCATCATTCTATCATCTATAGAATATTCTCCTTTTTCTATACTTTCAAGGGAAGTTTCAAGATCATTTAGCTCTGCCGCTGTTAGAAAACCAAGGTGTCCAAGATTTACTCCAAGAAGAGGAACATCAAGTCCGTATGCAAGTCTTGCTGCTGATAAAAATGTACCATCTCCTCCTAGAACCATTAGTAGGTCAAGGTTTTTTATATCCATTTCATTTTCTACCTGAGTAATTTTAGCGTTTTTCATTGTCTTATGAATTTTTCTAATTGTCTCATCTTCATAAAACTGATCTGGGTCTTTTGTTTTATTACTATATATTCCTATATTTTTCAAAATATATAACCCTCCCTATAAGTCTACAGTCTTTTAGCCTTATCATTCCTTTAATCATTACATTTGGTGCGAGGTTTCTACTATGATGTCTGTTTCTTTGTTTATATCAAAATTAATTTTTTTATCTTTTTTACCAAAATAAACTAGAAACTCTATGTTTCCTTCAGGCCCTTTAATTGGACTAAAATCTAAGCCATAGATATAAAGACCCAGTTTTTTTACAAAGTCTAGTATTTTAAGGATAACTTCTGTATGAACATTTTTATCCCTAACTACACCTCTTTTACCAACTTTTTCTCTTCCAGCTTCAAACTGAGGTTTAATAAGAGCTACCATTTCACTATCTTCATTAAAAAACTCCAAAGCTTTTGGTATTATTTTAGTTAAAGATATAAAGCTGACATCAGTTGCTGCAAAATCAATTTTTTCATCTATTTCATTTTCAGTTATATACCTAAAGTTACATCTTTCCAGTACTTTAACCTTTTCATCTATCCTTAGTTCCCATGCAAGCTGTCCATATCCTACATCTACTGCGAAAACTTTTTCAGCTTTTTCTTTAAGCATTACATCTGTAAAGCCTCCAGTTGAAGCTCCTATATCCAGGCAAGTTTTTCCTTTCAAGTCTAAATTAAAAGAATCTACTGCCTTTTTAAGTTTAAATCCACCCCTTGAGACGTAAGGCATTTTTTTTCCTCTGTGCTCAATTTTTGCGTCTTCCTTATATTTGGTGCCAGACTTATCGCCTCTCATGCCATCCACAAATATATTTCCTGTCATAATTTCTCTTTGAGCTT
>JAAZDF010000105.1 GCA_012512905.1 Clostridium sp. | reverse complement strand
TATAGAGACCTAATTAAATAAGATACAGTGATATATGTTTATCTGAGAAAGTTGTTAGACTTCCTCCCTTAACACACAGTATTTCACAAGGTATGTATGAGACTTTATAAAAAACTTATTTGACATTTAAGCAATATAGTAATATAATATACTAGTGCAAGTAGAAACGACCGTTTCTCGCCTTACGACTATGGTTTTAAGGTAATTGGTTCATATAATTATGTGAATTGAGGACGGTTTATGCCGTCCTTTTTTATTTATAAAAAAAGGATACATTATTTTCGGAGGTGAAAATTATTAAATATAAAAACCCAATTAATACTGAAATAAGAGCAAAAGAAGTTAGACTTATTTCAAATGATGGAGAGCAACTAGGGGTTGTTTCATTAGATGAAGCTATGAAGATTTCATTAGAAGAGAACTTGGATCTTGTTATGATAGCTCCAAAAGCGAAACCACCAGTGTGTAAAATTATGGATTACCATAAGTTTGCTTACGAACAAGCAAAAAAAGAAAAAGAAGCACGTAAAAAGCAAAGAACTATTACTGTAAAAGAAGTGAGATTTAGTCCAACAACTGAAGATCATGATGTTACAATTAAAGCAAATCAGGCTAGAGGATTTTTAAACAATGGTGATAAAGTCAAAGTAACTGTTCGCTTTAGAGGTAGAGAAAGAGCTTATACGGAAAATGGGCTAGAAATACTTAAGAGTTTTGCAGAAAAACTAGAAGATGTTTGTCAAATAGAAAGAAAGCCAAAACTTGAAGGTAGAAATATGATTATGGTATTAGGTCCAAAAAAAGTATAACCTAAAAGGAGGAGTTAACTATGCCAAAGATGAAAACTCATAGAGGTGCTGCAAAAAGATTTAGAAAGACTGCATCAGGTAGATATAAAAGAGATAAAGCTTTTAGAAGCCATATTCTTACAAAAAAATCCCAAAAAAGAAAAAGAAATCTTAGAAAAACTGGGTATGTTTCAAAAGCACAAGAAAAAACAATGAAAAAATTATTACCATACCTATAGTGTAATAAGAGGAGGATTAAAAAATGGCAAGAGTAAAAGGAGCAGTACATGCTCGTAAAAATCATAAAAAAGTTTTAAAACTTGCAAAAGGCTACTATGGTGGTAGAAGTAGATTATATAGAACTGCAAATGAAACTGTAATGAGAGCACAAAGACATGCTTATATTGGAAGAAAACTTAAAAAAAGAGATTTCAGAAAATTATGGATTACAAGAATTAATGCAGCTGCAAGACTAAATGATATGAACTATTCACAGTTTATGCATGGATTAAAACTTGCTGGAATTGATATTAATAGAAAAATGTTATCAGAACTAGCAATACAAGATCCTGAAGCATTTACAGCTTTAGTAAATACAAGTAAAGCTCAAATAGCATAAGTTAATATAAGTTATAAAATCATTTAAAGTTTTTCTTTAAATGATTTTTTTTATAGAATTAAAATTATCAAAGCCCGTTTCTTTAAAAAAACTTAAAGCTATGTGAAAAAAGTCGTTATATACCATTTACTTATAAATTTCTTGTTATAATTGATATTAAATTAAGAACATATATTGATAAAATTAAGCATTTTACTAAGTATAACTATTAAGTGAGGCTATTATGGACAAAAAGAAACGCCCTATAAAAAAAAGAAAAAGGTTTAGACTACTAAAGTTTGTTATTATTTTATTTATTTTTTTTCTGATTCCTTTAAAACTAGGAAGCTGTGCTGGAAATTCTTTAAGTAAACCTATTTATACTGAGAAAAATAGTTTTATATCTAGGTTTATTGGAAGAATAAATATTAGCAAAAAGGACAATGAAGTCATATCAAGTGAAAATGCCTATGCCTTAGATAGAAATAATCATGTTGTGGTTTTTAAAAAGAATGAAACAAAAAAAGCTTATCCTGCGTCTCTAACAAAAATAATGACTGCTCTTGTTGCTCTTGAAAATATAGATGATTTAAGTGATATTGCACCAATTGATATAGATTCTTATAGGCTTATGATTGAAAATAATGCATCTATGGCAGGTTTTTATGGCAAAGAAATGGTAACATATAGAGATCTTCTTTATGGAACTATTCTTGAGTCTGGAGGAGAAGCAGCCAACTCTTTAGCTGTTAATATTTCAGGAAATAAGGAAGACTTTGTAGAATTAATGAATATAAAAGCTAAAGAAATAGGATTAAAAGATACAAATTTTACAAATCCAGAAGGCCTTCATAATGATAAGCAATATACTACAGCTAAAGATATGGCAACTCTTATAGATTATGCTCTTAAAAATATAGATTTTAGAGCTATCTTTACAAAAAAAGAATTTACAAGCTCAAAAACTCTTGATCACCCAGAAGGCATAAAACTAAGATCCACTGTTCTTAGAAATATTCCAGAAGGCTTAGATTTTGATATAATTGGTGGGAAATCAGGTACTACAAATGAAGCTGGTCAGTGCTGGGCTACTCTTGGGATTAAAAATGGTAAGGAGTATATAGTAGTAACTTTAAATCATGCTCTTGAAAACTCTAATCAATTCGGACATAGGGACGATACATTTGAAATATTCAACCTTATAAATTAAATATTAAATAAAATTACATTTAGATCAAGAAAGACTTGATCTTTTTTATTTAAGTCATGGAATTTCAATCTAACACCTGATTATATATGTGTTAATATGATATACTTTAACTAAGTTAAAGCCTTAAATACAAGGGATAAATAAAATAATTACATTGTAAAAAAGCTGGAACTATTAATCAACAAAAAGAGAAGAGTTATGAAAAAAGAGGCGAAAAAAGTATAATCACGTTAATAAAATTTAAATATTAGGAGGGTACCTTAATGAAGAAGACATTATTAATTTTGACTTTAATTATGATCTTTTTATCGGGATGTAAAAGTAATGAAAAAATGGCCTCTGATATATTAGAAACTCTTTGTTTTTCAGAAGAAAATTATGCGATAATTAAAACTAAAGCAACAGAAGGCGAGTTGGTTCGTGTCTTTGTATCAAGTATCGAAAACTCTGAGGACAGTAAAGCTACACTAAATTTTCCGATAGATAATGAAGCAGATATAGTTATAATATCTCTTTACCATGACCTGGATAATTCAGACGAATCTATTTTGATAATCGAAGAAGTATGTAAAAATTTACTAGATACAATATCAAAATACAAATCAGTTAAAGAAGTTGTTATATCCAATTGTTTATCATCAAAAGATGATAAGGGAAACATTACTACAAGTAATTTTCTATATATTTCTGCCTGTGAGAATTTAAAAGAAATTACCTGGAGAAATCTTGATTCAGAAGGTTTTAAAGTGAATCTTGATAGATATCATATCAGTAATTGACACTTAAATATTATTTTACGCAGCAAGAAATTATATTTTTTTGAAATATATTGTTAAATATCTAATTATAATAATGATAATTAGATTATATTTATTTGCATATATTTATCAATTAATTTTATAAATATTAATCCTAGGTATAGAAATTATCCTTTAAAAATCATTGATATACTGTATAATAAATAAGAATAACAAAGTTAAAGAAACAGCGAAATATTTATAAATTTGAAATTTCTAGAAATCTAATTATTTAAATTCTTTTGACAAAAAAAACAAGTAAAGAGGTTTTACATGAAAAGTCTAAAATTACCAAAACAAAAAGTTAGGAGTCCTTTTAAAATACTTACTATAGGATTTTTATCAATTATTTTACTAGGAGCAATTATACTTTCTTTTCCTATATCATCAAGCAATGGAACAAGAACTAATTTTTTAGATTCTTTTTTTACAGCTACGTCTTCTGTATGTGTTACAGGACTTGTAACTCTTGATACAGCAACTCATTGGTCAATGTTTGGAAAAACTATAATTATGATTTTAATAGAAGTTGGTGGCCTCGGTTTTATGGCTATAACAACTATATTTGCTCTTGTTCTCGGAAAGAAAATAACATTAAAAGAAAGACTTGTTATGCAAGAAGCTTATAATACCTTTAATATACAGGGAATAATAAGACATGTTATATATTTGCTTTTATTCACAGTTTCAGTGCAAGCAATTGCAGCAGTAACTTTAATGACTCAGTTTATTCCAATGTTTGGAGTGAAAAAAGGAGTGTTTTTCGGAGTATTTCACTCAGTATCAGCATTTTGTAATGCAGGATTTGATTTACTTGGAGACTTTACATCTTTTACGGTTTTAAATCACAATAAAGTTATACTTTTAACTCTAAGTTCCCTAATAATTATAGGAGGGCTTGGTTATACGGTTTGGAGAGAAATATTTTATAATATTAGAACAAAAAAATCATTTAAAAAGCTTTCACTTCATTCTAAAGTTGTTATAACAATGTCGGTTTCTTTAATAGTTATTGGAACTGTGCTTTTTTTAGTAGCAGAGTGGAGTAATCCTGGAACAATGTCCAAGATGAGCTTTGGAGACAAGCTGGTTAATTCATATTTTTCAGCTGTAACTCCAAGAACAGCAGGATTTAATAGTATTTCAACAACAGCTATGTCTGGATCAGGAAAAGTTATAACTATGATATATATGTTTATTGGTGGATCCCCGGGGTCTACAGCTGGAGGTATTAAGACAACAACTCTAGCTATAATAATATTTACTGTGATTTCTGTAATAAGAGGCAGAGAAGACACTGAGATATATAGGAAAAGAATTGTTAAATCATCAGTATATAAAGCAATGACAGTACTTATTCTTGGTATTGGAGTTGTTGTAGTTGGAATTATGCTGCTTTCAGTTACAGAGAAAAACACTGTTTTTGAGCACATAGTTTATGAAGTAATTTCAGCTTTTGGAACAGTAGGTCTTACCGAAGGTCTCACTCAAAGTCTTTCCTCAGCTGGAAAAATAATTATATCCGTTATTATGTATCTAGGAAGACTAGGACCAATTACAGTAATGCTTGCCTTTTCAAATACTAGGCAAAAAGTAAATATACAATATCCGGAAGACAAACTATTAATAGGTTAGGAGAATAAAATGGCAAATAAACAATTTGTGGTTATAGGTATGGGAAGATTTGGTGAGGCAGTAGCAAAAGCTCTTTACAATTTAAATGAAGATGTTCTTGCTATAGATGAAGATGAAAGCTTAGTTCAAGATATATCAGATGAAGTTACTCATGCAGTTTGTATGGATGCTACGGATGAACATGCATTAAGTACTCTTGGAATAAGAAATTTCGATGTAGCTATTGTTTCTATTGGAGATAATCTTCAAGCTTCGATCATGATTACCTTGATACTTAAAGAAGCTGGAGTAAAATATATAGTAGCTAAAGGAAGTAATGAGCTTCATGCTAAAGTCCTTAGGAAAGTAGGAGCAGATAGGGTTGTTCTTCCAGAAAAGGATATGGGAATTCGAGTTGCACATAACCTTGTATCAACTAATATATTAGATTTTGTTGAACTTTCACCAGATTATGCGATTATTGAAATAAATGCTCCTCTTGAATGGCATAATAAAGATATCTTAAGTATAAATGTGAGAGCAAAGTATGGAGTAAATCTGATAGCTATAAAAAAAGGTGATGATATTAATGTCTCACCGGTTGCAAAGGATGTTATAAAAGAAGGAGATATTCTAGTAATCATTGGTAGTTCAGAGGACTTAGCCAAACTAGAAAATACGTTATAAATGAATAATTTTCAGGAAATTTCAAGTAAAAACAATCAAAAAAT
>JAAZDF010000104.1 GCA_012512905.1 Clostridium sp. | reverse complement strand
GATGTAAAGGGTGATATTCTTATAATATCTCAGTTTACTCTTTACGGGGATGCAAGAAAAGGAAGAAGGCCTAGTTATATAAATGCTTTAAATCCTAAGGAAGCTGAAAAAATGTATGATAAACTGATCCAGTATGTAAAAGATAAAGGATTTAATGTAAAAACAGGAGAATTCGGCGGGGACATGCAGGTAGAAATTATAAATGATGGTCCTGTAAGTATTTTACTTGATAGCAAAAAAGAATTTTAGTTAGGAGTTATATATGAAGATAGAAAAATTAGTTCTTGGTGGCTATATGGAAAACTGCTATGTAGTTTATGATGAGACCAGTTTAAATGGATTTATAGTAGACCCGGGAGACGAGGGAAAACTTATAGAAAACTTTTTAGATAAAAACAAAATAAATTTACAGTTTATACTTCTTACCCATGGACATATAGATCATGTAGGAGCGTCTGATTTTATTTCTGAATCTTTTAATGCACCGGTTTATATATCAAAAAAGGATATGGAATATATAAATAGGGGTGAAATGGTTTTTGGAACTATAAAAGAGCCAGATTATTACCTGAATGAAGGAGATATAATAGATTTTAATGGTAAAGAAATTAAAGTTATTGAAACTCCAGGGCACAGCGCAGGACATGTCAGTTTTTTAATGGATAATCATTTATTTTCTGGAGATGTTTTGTTTGAAAGATCTATAGGACGATTTGATCTTCCAGGAGGAGATTATAATACATTAATTGAGACTATAAAAAATAAAATAATAGTTTTACCAGATGATACTATTGTCTACACTGGTCACGGAAATATTACAACTGTTGGTAGAGAAAAAAATAGCAATCCATTTTTAAGATAGGTGACTTATGATAAAAATTAACTGTAGTGAGGATATAAGATATCATGTATATCATATAGTTTCACTTTTTTATAAAAAAGAAAACATCTCAATTAATAAGTTTTCTCTTAAAGAAGATATAGATGTTAATATTCACATATCTAATAAAAAACTCTGTATCGATTTTTTTGGTGCAGAGTATATTTATGGTTATAAGGGAATTAATACTTTGAAAAAAGAGCTTTTACTTTTACTTGAGAATAAAAATAAAAAGAAAATAAAATGGGGAATTTTAAATGGAATTAGACCTACAAAAACAGTTTTAACTTTAATGCAAGAGGGTAAAACTAAAGAAGAAATTAGGGAAATACTCACAAATGATTATCTTGTTGAAGAGGAAAAAATAGATATTCTTTTAGAAGTTACAGAAAAAGAATATAATATTATAAGAGATTTTTCGCTTTTAGAAGATAATTTAATAGATATTTATATAGGAATGCCTTTTTGCCCAACAAGGTGTTTATACTGCTCTTTTACTTCTAATATTTACAAGAATAATCCATATAAAGATAAATATTTAAATCTTTTAATCAGAGAAATTAATATTATAAGTAAATTTATAGAAGAAAAAAGTTTAAAGATTAAAAATGTGTATTTTGGAGGAGGTACTCCGACTTCTGTAAGTGATGAAGAGTTTTATCATGTTATGGAAAGTATTTTCAATAAATTTATTAAAGATAAAAGTATACATGAGTTTACAGTAGAGGCAGGAAGGGCTGACTCTATAAATGAAAATAAGCTTAGGACAATGAAAAAATTTCAAGTGGATAGAATATCGATTAATCCCCAGAGCACAAATGACAACACAATAAAATTCTTAGGTAGAAGCCAGAGCTTTACAGAAACTAAAGAAGTTTATCACACCGCAAGAAAGCTAGGATTTGATAATATTAATATGGATATAATTCTTGGCCTTCCTGGAGAAGGAAAAAAGGAAGCTGAGAAAACTATAAAAGAAATAATTTCTTTAAGTCCAGAAAGTATAACAATGCATGGACTTTCTATAAAAAGAGGATCAAAAATGCATGAAAAAATGGTGCTAAATAAAAAATTTGATATTTCTAAGGAAAATGAACTGAATAGTATGTATAATATAGTAGTGGAAAATTTATATAAAAATGAATATATTCCTTATTATCTGTATAAACAAAAAAACACTGTTGGAAACATTGAAAATATAGGTTTTTCCAAAAAAGGTTTTGAAAATATATATAATATAAACATGATAGAAGAACTTTATGATGTTTATGCAATTGGAGCCTCAGGGGTAACAAAGAAAATAAGAGATTCAAAGCTGGAAAGGTTTTTTAACTTTAAAGGACTTGATGACTACACCGAAAGGTTTGATGAGCTTATGAAAAACAAGATAGATTTTTTAAATCATTAGGAGGTTTTTAAATGGAACTACAAGCACCAAAAGGAACAAAAGATTTACTTCCAAAAGATGCTTATAAATGGCATTATATAGAAAATAAATTTAAAAAAATAGCTGAGGAGTATGGCTTTAAAGAGCTTAGAACCCCTACTTTTGAATATACAGATTTATTTTTAAGAGGAGTAGGTGAAACTACAGATGTTGTTTCAAAAGAAATGTATACTTTTTTAGATAAGGGTGGTAGAAGTATTACCTTAAAAGCAGAAGGAACAGCACCATCAGCAAGAGCTATAATAGAATCTTCTCTTTACAATGAAATGCAGCCTACAAAACTATATTATTTTACTCCAGTATTTAGGTATGAGAATGTTCAAAAAGGAAGACTTAGGGAGCACCACCAGTTCGGAATAGAAATGTTTGGTAGTGAAAACCCTTCAGCTGATGCAGAGGTTATTTCTCTAGCTATGAGAGCTTTTGAAGAAATGGGAATCAAAAGTCTTAAACTTAAAATAAATTCAATAGGACATCCAGAGTGTAGGGCGGATTATAATATAAAGCTCAAAGAGTTTTTAAAAGAAAACTATGATTCGCTTTGTGATACCTGCAAAGAAAGATACCATAAAAACCCAATGAGAATACTTGATTGCAAAAATAAATCTTGTCAATTAATATTAACAGAAGCGCCTTTAATGCTTGATAATATTTGCGGCGAATGTAGCGATCATTTTGAAAAAATGAAAAGTTATCTTGATTCTATGGAAATAGACTATGAAATTGATAAGAGAATTGTAAGAGGCCTTGATTATTACTCTAAAACAGTTTTTGAAATCTTAGATAATGATATAGCAATTTGTGGTGGAGGAAGATATGATTACCTTATGGAAGAAATAGGTGGTCCTGAGATGCCAGCAGTGGGGTTTGGTCTTGGAATAGAAAGGCTTCTTTTAACCCTTGAAGAGGACGGTATAGAGATACCAAAACCTAGAAGTATAGATATATTTATTGCAGCTTTAGGCGAAGAAGCTAAGGTTATATCCATGAGCCTAGCTGAAAAACTTAGAAGAAAAGGCCTTAAAGTAGATATAGATCATATGGATAAAAAATTAAAGGGTCAAATGAAGTATGCAAATAGAATTGATAGTGTATATACTATGATTCTAGGTAGTAATGAAATAAAAGATAATGTTTGTTCTTTAAAGAATATGGATAGCGGAGAACAATTTGAAGTTAAACTTGATGTAGAGGAAATATTTAAAACTGTAAAATAGGAGTGATAATATGGGCGAAATACTTGGTAATCTTAGACGAACTCATATGCTAGGATTAATTAATGAAGATAATATTGGAGAAGAAATAATAGTAAATGGTTGGGTACAAAGAAGAAGAGACTTAGGATCTTTAATTTTCTGTGACCTAAGAGATACAGAGGGGATTTTACAAGTAGTCTTTAGGGAAGAGTCTTCAAAAGAGGCCTATGAAAAAGCTACAGAGCTTAGGGGCGAATATGTTGTAGCTGTTAGAGGCGTAGTCAAAAGAAGAGAATCTGTTAATAAAGATATGAAAACAGGTATGGTTGAACTTATAGCAAAAGAGTTAAAGATTCTTTCTGTTTCAAAGACACCACCAATATATATTAAAGAAGATTTAGATGCATCTGAGAGTATAAGACTAAAATATAGGTATCTAGATCTAAGAAGACCAGATATGCAAAAAATATTCAAAATCAGAAGTAAAGCTTATATGTCTGTAAGAAATTTCTTAGATAGTGAAGGGTTTTTAGAAATTGAAACTCCTATGCTGACTAAGAGCACACCAGAGGGAGCAAGGGATTATCTTGTGCCATCAAGAAATTATCCTGGAAGTGTTTATGCTCTTCCACAATCACCACAACTTTTCAAGCAGCTTCTTATGGTTTCTGGATTTGATAAATATTTCCAAATTACAAAATGTTTTAGAGATGAGGATT
>JAAZDF010000103.1 GCA_012512905.1 Clostridium sp. | reverse complement strand
CTTCCCGAATGATTTCTAGAACGATCGATGCTTTTTCTTCTGAGGTCCATGTTCTACGTTTTTTATTCATACCTTTATCATAACTTATTTCTAGGATTATGTGTCCAACGTTATGTATACACTATATACGGCACATCGGAACTGTGGATCTGCCACACAAGTATATTCATAAAGGTTATGATATACAAACAATGGAAGAAAGCGATAGGGTAGATCTAATAACTAACTAAACAATCAAACATTAAACAATAAGGGGGATATAATGGTTTGTCCTAAATGTGAATCAGAAAACATGCAAGTTCAGATGATAAATAAGCAACACTTTAAACAAGGCCACGGTTGTTTATACAGTTTGTTTTTTGGGCTTATATATTGGATTTGGTTGCTAATTAAATGGGCATCTAGATATTTTAAACTTTTTTTGTATTTCTTCTTGATATGGCCAGTACTTTTAATTTTACGTTTCATAATTTCACTTATAAAAAGAAGACCATTTTCAATTCAAAACAATATGAAACATCCTGAATGGGTTTTGAAAATGATGCGGAAAAAAGGAAGAGTGTATAATACACAAACTAAAATGGCAGTTTGCCAAAATTGTGGCTATAGTTCTAAGCGAATATAAAATAGTTTCAAATCACTTAGAAGAGGGTTTCCCTATGAAGATAACGGGGCGTGCCATTCTCCCTCAGAGGCTGTTAAGGTCATTAAAATGATAAATTAGCATCTTTAGAGGTGCTTTTTTTGTTAGTTATTGCTAGTATATACACTTATAGCTCAGATTTTGTAGGCTGATAACGCTTGTAGTATGCAATGGATTGGAATTTTATAAAAATTTGTTTTTGGCAATCGAGAAATACAACTTGGGAACCAGAAATACAAGTCCAGCACTATCCCGAAAATATAACGTTCTGAGTAGCCATCTATATATTTAATGTATCGTAGAGGTCATTTATGTCATCCTGTATAACACCTAGGTATCTTTTGGTAACCGCTAGACTTGTGTGGTTTAAGGTATCCATAATAAACGCCGGACTAAACCCTTTTTTCCAGGCGTGGTAGCCCCATGTTTTTCGTAGGGTATGGGTTCCTACATTATCTTTAATGCCCACCGCCTTGGCTGCATCCTTTAGGATAGTAAGGGCCCGCTGTCTTGAGATAGGCTTGTTATATTCTTCTCTAGAGGGGAAGAGAGAGTCTTCCATATCAAAGGTCTCAAGGTTATCCATAAGCTCTTTAAGGGCCTTTCTGCTCGTCATATTTAGTTTAATTTTCCGCTTTTTCTTTGTTTTTCCTTCCACTAGATAAACATCTTTAAACTGCGTTTTACTTTTTAGCACATCTACCCAGTTGAGCTGAAGCAGATCTGAAATATGAAGGGCGATATTGATGACCAGAACAAACATCGCATAGTCTCTTACATTTTTTCCTTTTAAGTAGATCTTCATGGCATCTACTTTTTTTATGTCACGAATGGGATTGACAGATTACATGGACTTTCTTCCTTTTACCAGTCTTTTAAAATAGCATTATAACACGCGTTATCCCTATGTGTTAGGCTTGTTGTCGTAAAGATAAAGTGGTGTACAATAGACAAATAAACCTTACGAGAGGAAGTCATAGATAATGGCATATCATGTATATTCAGAAGAGATAAAAAGAGAAGTTTTAG
>JAAZDF010000102.1 GCA_012512905.1 Clostridium sp. | reverse complement strand
TTAACTACCTGAGGAGAAGCAGCTTCTATAATATAATCAGGTTTATCCTTTATTATTTCATCAATATTATTATAAGCTTTAGACTTTAATTTATTAGCAAGTTTTTCAGCATTTTCAACTTTTCTTGATAAAATTCCAAGTACCTTATAGTGCTTAGAAAGATTTGTTAATATACTCTCACCAATAATTGTAGCCAAAGATCCACTACCTATAATAGCAACTTTATACTTTTCCACTTTAATCATCCTTTCAAAAAATTAAATAGAATAAATAATTTTACTTTTAATCATTTATACTCATTTTATCATAAAAAAGATTTTCCTTTCAATATAGCATAGCTAAGCGTTAAACCTATTACAACTATACCCTGAGTCTTTAGACAAAATAAAAACTCTCTGTATACCACGTAAGACATACAAAGAGTTTTATTATTTTATAGCAAAAGTAGCAAAGGTAATATTTTAATACTTTATAGCCAAAAGTAAAAACTGAAAATATAATTTTTATATAAATAAACTCATATTCGAATCATCAGCTGCATCTAGCATAGTTGCAACTCCGCCAATTTCTACACCTTCAAGTAGTTCACTTTTATCTACGCCCATAACATCCATAGACATTTGGCATGCTACCATTTTAATACCAGACTTTATTCCATCCTGTATCAAGTCTTCTAAAGAAGAAATATTTTTATCATTCATAACTTTTCTTATCATCTTAGGGCCTATTCCAGCCATATTCATCTTTGACAAGCCAAGTCCTTTACTACTTTTTGGCATCATCATAGAAAACATTTTAGATATAAAGTCTTTTTTTGGTTTTGGATAACTTTCTTTTTTTATTACATTAAGGCCCCAGAAGGTAAAAAACATACTTACTTCTTTGCCCATAGCTCTGGCTCCACTTGCTATTATAAATGATGCAATTGCTTTGTCTAGGTCTCCACTAAATACTATAATGTTTTTGTCGTCTTTTATCTCTAAATCCTCAGAACTTTTCTTTTCTATATCTTTACTACCTTTTTCTATCAAGGCCATAAACCTTTTATCTTGTTTTTCTGATTTTAAAAGTGTATTCCCAGTATTTCTGCACCATGCCTTTATGTCATTCATAAATCCTGGATCTGAAGACATAACCTCAAGCTTGTCTCCATGTTTAAGGGTCATTAATTTTTCATTTACTTTGATAATAGGTCCAGGACAAGAAAGTCCACATGCATCTAGCTTAAAGATTTCAGCATCATCTTCTTTTTTTTTATTCATATTCTCATTTTTACCTAGCGAAGAACTCACTTTTTCTCCAGAATCACTAAATGTTTCAGGTCCCATGTAATTTTCGTCTATAGAGCCTTCATCTTTACAGTTAAGTACCTTATATAATCTAAAACCTCCTGCAAGATTTTTAGCTTTAAATCCATTTTGAGTTAATATCCTAGCTGCAATATATCCCCTAAGTCCTACTGAGCAGTAAGTTATATAGGTTTTATCTTTATCAAGTTCTGATAATCTTTCTCTTAGCTCACCAAGAGGTATATGAACAGAATCTTT
>JAAZDF010000101.1 GCA_012512905.1 Clostridium sp. | reverse complement strand
GGCCAGAAATAATACTTTTAGATGAACCCCTTACATCTCTTGATGTTGTGGTTGCTCTTGAAGTGAAAAGACTTTTAAGAGAGATAAGAAGCAGCCATATAATAATATTTTCGACTCATATACTTCAGCTTGCAAAAGATCTTTGCGATGAAATAGTAGTTCTTCATAAAGGAAAGCTTGAATTAATAGATAAAGATTTACTTGGAGATCCTGATTTTGAAGATAGGATAATGGATATCCTTAAGGTAGATGAAAATGATTAGATCTATATTTATTGTACTTAATATAAGGATGTCTAGAAAGATCAATGGCTTTTTATATTTTTTAAAAAAGCTTCCTCTAATAAAAAGAATGTTTAAAAATACAAATTACTCACCACTAAAGATTAAAAAGTTTTTAAGTGTTTTTTCTATTTTTTATAATGCAGTAGCTGGACCGATAAAGTTTGCTTTATTATTTTTTCTTGCAGTTTATCTTCCTGCAGCTGGATTTTCAAAAAGTGATCTTTTAAATTCAATTCTATTTATTTTATTTGTGTTTTATTTTTTAGCTAAACTTTTAGGCTCTGATATCATGAGTCCAAACGAAGAAAAGTTTGTCATAATAAAGCAGATGAAAATGAACCCTAAAGCCTATGGACTAAGTCAAATGATATCATCTAAACTGATAGATTTATTTAGTAAATCTTTGGTTTTATCTTTAGTTTTTAAATATATATTAGAAAAAAATGGGATTATCGGAGTGCAAATAGCGATAACTATAGTTATGTTTTCTATTATTACTGAGGCTATCCACCTTTATTTTTATAAAAACACAGGATTTATTATAAATAAATTAAAGATAACTGTAATTATATTAACGTTTTTAGGTATTGCAGGAAACTACGCAGCTATTGCTTTTACAAATATTCCAGATATTTTAAACTTAGCTGGAATATTAATGAATCCTATTACAACTATTATTATCACAGCTTTTGGAGTTTTATCTTTCATTTATCTTTTAAACTATGATAGATACTGGGATGTAATGAATGAAGATAATAATTTAGATACATTTAAGGAGATGAATGAAAGCCTTAAAGATATCCATTTTCAGGAAGTTAAATTAAGAGATAAAGATTTCACAGAAGAGTCTTTGAGAGAAAATGATAGTATAGAAAAAGAAGGATATGATTATTTAAACTATATATTTTTTAAACGTCATAAAAGATTAGTTCATAAACCCATGATTATTAAGGCCCTTATAATATTTGGATTTTTCTTAGTTTTATCTATAGTAAATATGTTCTTTATAGAAACTGCAGGAAAAGCTTTTGCAGATATGATTATAGATAACTATACATTATTAATTTTTTTCATATATATAATATGCAATTCTACTAGTATTATAAAAGCGTTTTTTTACAGCTGCGACAGAAGTCTTCTTAGATATGGATTTTATAAAAAGGGAGATGCCCTATTAAATATGTTTTTTGTTAGATTTAAAAGAATACTATTTATAAACATGATACCAATAAGTATTCTTTCTATTGGTCTATGGCAGCTAGTGTATTTTAATGCACCAGATAGAATAAATGAAGTTATTCCTGCTTTAATAGTAACAGTGCTTCTTGGAATTTTATTCTCAGTGCATTATATATTTATGTATTATATACTTCAGCCTTTTACAACAGGCCTTGAAATGAAAAGCCCTTTATACGGCATTATTAATTACCTTGTTTATTTTGTTTCATATATACTTTTAAATTCTAATTTATCAGCGAGTACGATATTTCCTTATGTAGCTGCATTTTCAGCTTTTTATATAGTATTTGCTAGCGTACTTGTATATACAAAAGCGCCGAAAACTTTTAGAGTAAAATAAATAATAAATTAATTAATCTAAAGTTTGATGATAAAAGCTAGCAAACTAACAAAAAGAAATGACTTATCTAGGAGAAAAAGGAGATTTTATGAATAAAGCTAAAAAAATAACACTTAAAATTTTAATAACCTTAATTTTTGCTTTTATATTATACTATATATTTTTACCAGCACTAAATATTAAATCAGAAGGATTCTGGCTATTTGTAGTAGGAGTTTATGTATTTGGACTTGTAATATTTAATATATTTGAAAGCTCAAAAAGTCCAAATATCAAGAAAACTTCTAATTTAACAAAAGGATCTAATATATCTTTGTTATTATTATCAGCAGTTATAATAATTTTTATCTTAATAAAAATTATTGACTCACCCCTTATAAGGGCGAAAAGTTATTCAAAACTTATTGAAAAAGATATAACTCAGCACAGCTTTGATGATTATGAGGCAACTATAGGAAATGTTCCTTTACTTGACAAAGATAGTGCTATGAAAATTGCAAACAGAAAACTTGGTGGTCTTCAAGATGTAATTTCTCAGTATGAAATAAATGATACTGAACAAATAACAGTAAGGGGAGTTCCAGCAAGAGTTGCAGCTTTGAATCATGCAAGCTTCTTTAAATGGATCAGCAATAGAAAGACTGGAACCCCTGGATTTATTAAAGTTGACATGAATAGTCAAGAAGCTGATTTAATAAGAGTTGATGGTGGAATGAATTATACTAAGAGTGATTACTTTTTTAGAAACATTGATAGATACTTAAGAATAAAGTATCCAACTAAAATATTTTGGGAATCTACGCTGGAATTAGATGAAGATGAAAATCCATACTGGCTAACAGCAATTATAGATAAAAAAATAGGCTTATTTGGAGGAGAAGAAGTAATAGGAGCTGTCCTTGTAAACATAGTAACAGGAGAGCATACAAAATATGATTTAGATGAAATACCGGAGTGGGTAGATAATGTTTACGGATCAAGCCTTCTTCTGGATCAGTACGATAGCTACGGAACTTATCAAAAGGGATATATAAATTCTTTAATAGGTCAAAAAGGCGTAAAAAGAACGACAGAAGGTTATAACTATATTCCGCAGGGTGATGACAACTGGATTTATACAGGAGTTACAAGTGTTGGAAAAGATGAAAGTAATATAGCTTTTGTTTTAATGAATAAGAGGACAAAAGAAACTTATGAATATCCTATATCAGGAGCTGAGGAGTTTTCTGCAATGGAAAGTGCAGAGGGAGCAGTTCAGCACTTAGGATATATATCTACTTTTCCCCTTTTATTAAAAATAGAAAATCAACCTACATATCTTGTATCACTAAAAGATAGCGGAGGTCTTGTTAAGTTATATGGAATGGTAAATGTTGAGAAATATCAACTAGTAGCAACTGCTAGCAGCATCGCAGAAACTTTATCTGAATATAAAAAACTTCTTAGAGAATCTGGCACTGTTTTAGCTAGCTCAGATAGTATATCTATATCTGGAACTATAGAGGATATAAGAACAGCAACCATGGATGGAAACTCAGTTTATTTTATCAAATTAATAGATGACAAAACCTACTATCTTTTAGAGATTTTAGACAACCCAGCGGTAAGCCTAGTTAATATTGGGGATAAAATCAAATTAGATGTGGAAGAATCAAGTAATGATATAATTAATGCAAAGCTGAGATAAATTAATCTTAAAATAATAAAATGTAAAACAAATAGTCTTTTATGATGTTACCCCCTAAATCCGGACACGGAATTAGGGGAGTTTATCATTATGGCTCTTTTTTCTTTGAAGATATTTTGCACGGAAAAATTTTAAACTGTTATGGTTCTAGCATATCAAGACTAGGACAACTTAAGCTAGATTGTATATTAAATAAAAGTATAAACGATTAATAAAAAAATATATAGGATATAATACTAGTAATAGTTTAACTTTGGAGGTCATTAATGGCGAAAATTATAAGAGATTATTTAGATATTCTAACTGAAAATTTACTTAAAACCCTAAACACACCTGATGCTTATTTAAACAAGATAGCTCTATCAGCTGTTACGCTGATTATAGCTTTATTAATAAATGCAGGGCTTAAAAATCTTATTAATAAAAATGTTAAAAATCTTGGAAAAAATTATAAACTTAAAAAAGCACTTAAAAATATTTTGATTACTGTGGTAGTGGTTTTTATTTTATTTATTTGGATTAGAGCAATAAATGCATTAATATTGATTGCATTAGCGGCAGGAGCGCTAATTGTTATAATGCTCAGAGGTCTTATTCATAATATTATAGGATATTTTGTAATTAAATATTATAAACATTTCAAGAAAGGTCATAGAATTGAAATAAATGGTACTATAGGTGATGTTATTGGTATGAATCCAGTAAGTTTTCAGCTTTTAGAAGTAAGAAACTGGTTATCCTCAGATACTACTACAGGCAGAGTAATCAAGATGCCAAACAGCATTATATTTGAGCATTCTGTTGAAATGGTAGGCCTGGATAATGAATTTATATGGCAAGAAATTAAATATATACTTTCTTTCGACAGTAGCTGGAAAGATGCAGAAAAAATAATGACAGACGCATCTAACAAGCATTTCCATGAATCTATCCTTCCTAATTTGAGAGGAAATGATAGGCTTCTTTTGACAATGAAGAAATATTAAAACCAGTATTTGCACTTACTACTGGAGATTATGGTATCAAACTAAACATAAGATATTTAGTTAATTATAAAAATGGAACAAGTACAAAAACTGCTCTTCAAAGAGAGATATTATCAAAATTTGAAGAAAATCCTAATATAAAGTTTGCTGTTAGTGATGTTCGGATTATATCAAAATAAACAGAAAAATATAAAAAGAAAAATTTATTGTTCTAAGAAAGAGAATTTAGATTTTTATTTGCCCTTAGTCTAATATACTTAATTTTTGTGTTTAAACTTTTCATGGGCCCTTTCTAGATCTGGCCTTATACTCTCAAATAAAGTAAGGGAAATATACTTAATATATTTCTCTTTATCTCTTTCTGCTCTATTTCTAATCCAATCTATAAGAAGTGATGCAAAAGATTCAGTATAAAAGTTAATAAGAAAATCTATATAGTCTTTTGGTATAATCATATCTTTTGAAATCTCATCAACAATATCTCTCATATTATCAACAAAGTTATTATAAAAGAATTTTTTTAGTTCATCTCTTCCAAGAGCATCTAAAGCAGAATTAACAACATGCTCGTTTTCTTC
>JAAZDF010000100.1 GCA_012512905.1 Clostridium sp. | reverse complement strand
TTGAAAAAAGATATAAAATGATGTATGGCATATCCAAAAGATAATAAAATACCGCGGCAAGTATTTAAAAATTTTTGGAGGTTATTGAAAAATGGCAAAAATGATGGGGCCGCGTTTTAAAACGGCTAGAAGATTAGGATTAAATGTTGTTGGACATCCAAAAGCGATGGACAAAGCAAAAAGAGGAACTTCAAGAGCGGATAGAAAACTTTCTGAGTATGGAATTCAATTACTTGAAAAACAAAGACTTAGAAACTACTACAATGTTCTTGAAAAACAATTTGTAAGATACGTTGATGCAGCGATGAAAAGTAATGAGGCTACAGGTCCAGCTCTTTTAAACTTATTAGAACTTAGATTAGATAATATGGTTTATAGAATGGGATTTGCAACTTCCATTAGACAAGCAAGACAGATGGTTAATCATGGACATTTCTTAGTAAATGGTTCTAAAATAGATATACCTTCTTATGGCTTAGATGTTGGAGATGTAATAGAGCTTAGAGAAAAATCAAGAAAAACAGAGATGTTTATTGATAACTTTAGCAATCTACAAGCTTCACCACTAGAATATATTTCAAAAGATGTTGAAAATTATAAGGCTACTCTTTTAAGAGAACCTCAAAGAGAAGAGCTACCAATAGAAATTAATGAACAATTAATTGTTGAGTACTACTCTAAATAATATGTCTTATGGGAGTCTGAATTATTCAGATTCCTTTTTTTATATGTAAACTTATACTATTGAATAAGAATTGATTTAGACTTATGTAGTATAATATGAGTTAAGGAGATAAAATTGACAATAAGAAAAAAAATTAGCAGAGTAGAAGCAAGAAATATGAATCCATTAACGCTAGCCTTTATTGGCGATGGCGTATTTGAGCTGTATGTAAGAGAGAGAGTGGTTCTTTTAAATAAAGATTTAAAACCTAATGATTTACATAAAAATGCTATTAATTATGTAAAGGCTAGTAGGCAAAGTTTTATTATAGAAAAACTTGAAGATAGTTTAACAGAGGAAGAAATATATATATACAAAAGAGGGCGAAATATGAAATCCAACACTGTTCCTAAAAATGCTAATATGTTGGATTATAGAAGATCAAGTGGCTATGAGGCCCTAGTTGGATATTTATATCTAATAGGAAGTATAAAAAGACTAGATGAAATAATAATGATGTCGCTTGAAATAATAGAAAATAGAAAAGAGGATTAATATGGTAAGAAAAGAAAGAGAAGATAGTAATATGAAAAGTGAATATAATGAAAATGTTATCGAGGGAAGAAATTTAGTTTTTGAAGCCTTTGAATCTAATATTACAATTGAGAAACTACTTGTTGTGAAGGGCGATCAAAAAGGATCAATAAATAAAATTCTTGGTATAGCAAGAGAAAGGCTTATACCTATAATAGAAGTAGATAAAAGAAAACTTGACGATATAAGTGAAGGTAGAAACCATCAGGGAGTTGTAGCCTATGTTACTCCATACAAATATAGAACAGTAGAGGACTTACTTGAAGTTGCAAAAAGTAAAAATGAAGCGCCTTTTCTAATTATATTAGATGAAATTGAAGATCCTCATAATTTAGGATCTATAATAAGAACTGCTGAAGGACTTGGGGCTCACGGAATAGTTATTCCTAAAAGAAGAAGTGCTAGTGTAAATGCAACAGTATATAGGACATCAGCAGGTTCTGTAAACTATATAGGCGTAGCTAAGGTTACAAATATTTCCAGAGAAATTGAAGAATTAAAAAAAGAGAATATATTTGTATATGGCCTTGATATGGATGGGAAAAGTAAAAGCTATGATGTAGATTTTTCAGGTGGAGTAGCTCTTGTTATTGGCAACGAAGGATCGGGCCTTACTCGTCTTGTTAAAGAAAGATGTGATGATATAGTAAATATACCAATGAATGGAAGAATAAATTCCTTAAATGCTTCTGTAGCTGCAGGAATACTTATGTACGAAGTATCGAAAAACAGATAAAGTTCTAGAAGGTAAGGTATGTGGTGGGCATGAAAAGAGTATACGTAGATGGATACAATGTAATTAATTCTTGGAATGAATTAAAGAAATTTACTTTAGCTATAGCACGGGAAAAACTTGAAGAGTATATGATTGATTATGCAAGTTTTTATGATTGTGATGTAGTTATTGTTTATGATGCCCACAGAATATCGGGAAATAGTGAACATATTGAGATTTTAAATAAACTTACAATTATTTATACAAAAGATGGAGAAACTGCTGATTCTTATATAGAGCGAAGTGTAGATATACTAAATAAAAGAATAGAAGTTTTAGTTGTCACATCTGATAATTTGGAGCAGCAAATAATTTTTGGAAGAGGAGCTCAAAGAATGAGCTCAAAAGAATTTGAACTGGAGTTTTTTAAAGCAAAAGAGGCTATAGTTAAAAAAATAGAAAATGTTTCTATGAATAAAACTAATAAATTATCGGACTTAATTGATGAAGAATCTTTAAAAATATTTGAAGATTTTAGAAGAAATTAATATAACAGCTTTATTTTAAGAGGTGAAATATTGGCAAAGTCTTACAGTAAAAGTGAATGTGAAAAGATATCTGATGAAGAATTAGTTTTACTTGCTAAAAAAGGTAATGCTAAAGCATCAAACTATTTAATAAATAAATACTATCCTTATGTAATAAGTAAATCTAGAACTTATTTTTTGATAGGTGGAGATAAAGAGGATATAATACAAGAAGGTCTTATAGGTCTTTATAGAGCGATAAAGGATTATAATCCTAATAAAAATACATCCTTTAGTACATTTGCAAATTTATGTATTACTAGGCAGATAATTACTGCAATAAAAACCGCTACAAGGGGAAAGCATGGTCCTCTTAATTCCTATATATCTTTTAATAAAATTATTAATAATGAAGATAAAGAAGTTAGCTTGTTAGAAACTTTTATTAACAATGATTTTGAAAATCCAGAAACAGTGTTTCTTGAAATAGAGATGATCAATGAAATAAATGATAAAATAAAAAAAACGCTTTCAGAATTCGAGAAAAATGTGTTAGAATTGTATAGAGAAGGTTTTTCTTATGAAGAAATAGCAAAAAAACTAAAAAAAGACGAAAAGTCTATAGATAACGCTATTCAGAGAATTAGAAGAAAGCTATCATCGGAGTTACTATAAAATAAGTATTGATTAATATAGGAAAACTATTGACATTAAAAGATGTTTTTAGTAGAATCTATGGAGTAGGTCCTTTGCCTATATAGCTCAGTCGGTAGAGTGTCACCTTGGTAAGGTGGAGGTCAGCGGTTCAATCCCGCTTATAGGCTCCAAAAATATAATAAGTATATAAAACACCAGGCTGCGTTTACGGGGCTTTGTGATTATATTACAATAATAACTTTTATTTTTATAATTTAAGGAGGAGTAAAGTTATGTCAAAAGCAAAATTTGAAAGAAATAAACCCCATGTAAATATTGGAACTATCGGTCACGTTGACCATGGTAAAACAACACTTACAGCGGCTATAACTACAGTTTTAT
>JAAZDF010000099.1 GCA_012512905.1 Clostridium sp. | reverse complement strand
GAGGAATTCAAAGAACTGACATCGAAAGAGGTCAAGTTCTTGCAGCACCAGGTTCAGTAGAACCTCATAGAAAGTTCGTAGGACAAGTATATGTTCTTAAAAAAGAAGAGGGTGGAAGACATACTCCGTTTTTTGATGGATATAGACCACAATTCTACTTTAGAACAACAGACGTAACTGGAGACATTAAGCTTCCAGATGGTATGGAAATGGTAATGCCAGGGGACCATATCGATATGGACGTTGAACTAATTACTCCAATAGCAATGACTGAAGGTTTAAGATTTGCTATTAGAGAAGGTGGAAGAACTGTTGGTTCTGGAGTTGTTACAACAATTACAGACTAGTTTTAAATTTTAATTAAAGAGCTGGCCTAAGCTAGCTCTTTTTACAATATATTTTAAAAAATCAAATCTTCAGTTATAAAAACTTAACTAAAGCTTTTTTAATTGACAGGTAATAATTGATATGATAAAATAGGTCAGTGATACCCTTTATGAGGGAGTCTTTATGATGAAAAAATCTAATGTATGGAGGTGCTAAAACATGAGATCCAAAGTAACTTTAGCATGCACAGAATGTAAGCAAAGAAATTATGATTCCATGAAAAATAAAAGAAATAATCCAGATAGGCTTGAAATGAGTAAATACTGCAAATTCTGCCAAAAACACACTACTCATAAGGAAACTAAGTAACAATAATTGAGATTTAAGGATGTGAAATTTTATGGCTTCAAAGGAAAAAGGAATTTTTAGTTTTGTAAAAGGAATTAGGAATGAGATTAAGAGAATAACCTGGCCCTCTAAAGAAGAGGTCAAAAAAGCTTTAGTTGCTGTTGTTACTATATGTATTATATATATTGTTCTAATAGCGATTGCAGATTTTATTTATAAAGGCTTATTGACTGAGATTCTACTTAAGTTATAAAAAGGAGGCTAAGGGTAGACCTAATCTACCCTCTATATTATATGGAAGAAAAAGCACAGTGGTATGTAATTCATACCTATTCAGGTTATGAGAATAAAGTTAAGGTAAATCTTGAAAAAGCTATAGAGAATAGAAATCTAGAGCATGTTTTAGAAGAAATAGAAGTTCCTATGGAAGAAGTCGTTGAAAGAAAAAATGGCAAGGAAAAGATTGTCCTTAAAAAGAAATTCCCAGGATATGTCCTGGTTAAAATGGTTATGACAGAAGACTCTTGGTATATTGTTAGAAATACAAGAGGAGTAACAGGATTTGTAGGTGCAAAATCAAATGATCCAGTTCCTTTAACGGATGAGGAAGTAAGATCAATGGGAATATCAGAAGCACCAGTTAAGATTGACCTCGAAATAGGTGAGAGTGTAAGAATAATTACTGCGCCTTTTAAAGATTTTCCGGCAACTATTGTTGGAATAAATGAAGAGAAAAGAAAAATCAAGGTAGAGGTTGAGATGTTTGGAAGAGCAACTCCAGCGGAGTTAGATTTTAACCAAATAGAGAAGATATATTAGTTTTTTCGATCCGAAAATTGGGTCTTAAATAAGTGGGAGGGATAAAACCCGAAATTACCACAGTATAGGAGGAATAAACTCATGGCAAAAAAAGTTACAGGAATTATTAAATTGCAACTTCCTGCAGGAAAGGCAACACCAGCTCCACCAGTTGGACCAGCACTTGGGCAACACGGAGTTAACATAATGGGGTTCTGTAAAGAATTCAATGCTAAGACTGCAGATCAAGCGGGATATATAATCCCAGTAGTTATTACTGTCTTCCAAGACAGATCATTTAGCTTTATTTTAAAAACACCACCAGCGTCAATTCTTATTAAAAAAGAATTAGGACTTGACCTTGGATCAGGAGTTCCAAATAAAGAAAAAGTTGGAGAAATAACTAAAGCTCAGGTTAAGAAGATTGCTGAAATGAAAATGCCTGATTTAAATGCTGCTACTGTTGAAAGTGCAATGCGCATGGTAGAAGGAACAGCAAGAAGTATGGGCGTTACAGTAGTAGATTAAACGGAGTTAACCTAAAAATGTGGGAGGTCTAGACCGTTAATACCACAGAGGAGGCAAAAAAATGGCAAAGAAAATGGGAAAAAAATATGTAGATAGTTTAAAACTAATTGATAGAGAAAGACTATATAAACCAAAAGAAGCTACAGAACTTGTTTTAAAAACAGCTAAAGCTAATTTTGATGAAACAATAGAAATGCATGCAAGACTAGGGGTAGATCCTCGTCATGCAGACCAACAAGTAAGAGGGGCAGTTGTACTACCTCACGGAACTGGAAAAGATGTTAAAGTTTTAGTTTTCGCAAAAGGTGAAAAAGTCAAAGAAGCTGAAGAAGCTGGAGCAGATTATGTTGGAGCAGAAGAGTATCTTGACAAAATACAAAAAGAAAATTGGTTTGACTTTGATGTAGTAGTAGCTACACCTGATATGATGGGTGTTGTTGGAAGACTTGGAAGAGTTCTTGGACCTAAAGGTTTAATGCCGAATCCAAAATCTGGAACTGTTACATTTGATGTAGGAAATGCAGTAAAAGAAATCAAAGCTGGAAAAGTTGAGTATAGGGTTGATAAATCATCAATCGTTCATGTTCCAATTGGAAGAAAATCTTTTACAGCAGAGATGCTACGTGAAAACTTTGTTGTGCTAATGGATACACTTGTTAAAGCTAAACCAGCAGCATCAAAAGGTCACTATTTAAGATCAGTATCTATAGCTTCAACTATGGGCCCTGGAATTAAAATTGACACAAAAAGATTCTTAGATTTAGACTAAAGATTGACATCAGAAATAACTGATGTTATTATTTAAGAAGTTAATTAAATAATGATCCTAAGACAGTAGGTTATATGTAAATCCTACCGAGGTAATTGTATGTGAATACAAAGTCTCTCTGTCTTAGGGAGACTTTTTTAATTTTAAATAAAAAACAGGAGGTGGAAACTAAGTGAATAAAAATAGACAAGTAAAAGAACTTAAAGTAAAAGAAATTGCTGAAAAAATGGGCAATGCTAAATCGTTAGTTCTAGTTGACTATCAAGGTATATCTGTAGAAGAGGATACTGAACTTAGAAAAAATTTAAGAGAAGCGAATGTTGAATACAGAGTATACAAAAACAGCTTAGTTAAAAGAGCAACAAAAGAAGTTGGTATAGATGGTCTTGATGATTATCTAGCTGGACCAGTTTCAATAGCTTTCGGATATGAAGATGAGACTACTGCAGCAAGACTTTTAGCTGAATTTGCAAAAAAAGCTAAAAAACTTGAAATTAAAGGTGGATATATTGAAGGAGAAGTTTATGATTCAGAACTTATGAATAAACTTTCAAAAATACCATCAAAAGAGGTACTTATTTCAAAGTTCCTTGGAAGCATTACATCACCACTATCAAAATTAGTTTATGTGCTTGATAGCGTAGCAAAAACAAAAGAAGAAGCTAAAGAAGCTTAATAATTAAAATACGGAGGGATATAAAATGGCAATTACAAAAGAACAAATGATAGAAGCAATAAAAGAAATGTCTGTTTTAGAACTAAATGAATTAGTTGAAGCAGTAGAAGAGGAATTTGGAGTATCCGCAGCAGCACCAGTTGCAGCAGCAGGAGCAGCAGGAGAAGACGCATCAGAAGAAAAATCTGAGTGGGATGTTATCTTAACAGCAGCAGGAGACCAAAAAATCAAGGTTATTAAAGCTGTAAGAGAAATCACAGGCGTAGGACTTAAAGATGCTAAAGATATGGTAGACGGAGCTCCTAAAGCTATAAAAGAAGGAGTTTCAAAAGAAGAAGCTGAAGAAGTAGCTGCAAAGCTTACTGATGTTGGCGGACAAGTAGAAGTAAAATAATTTACTTTAAAATAAAAAAGCTATCGGCCCATATGAGCTGATAGCTTTTTTATTGCATCTTAAGTTTTATTTAAATAAATCACTTAGGGCTTTAAATAGTTTTGAGAAAAATGCTTGTATTTTAGGAATCCATCCAGCATCTTCTGCTTTATTATATAGGTCACTTACCTTATCTCCGAGGTTCTTGGAAAATTTATTCAGCTCTTCTATAACATCCTTACTATTTATAGCATCTGTTTTTTGGTATTTTTCAAACAAAGCAATAAGTTTTTCTATTTGATCTTTTGTTATAACATTTTCAAGTTTATATTTTTCTAAAGCTTCGTTTATTATTCTTTCTATATCTTCTTTAGTTGCAAGGTCTTTATTTTTTTCTTTAAACTCTGCAAGATCTTGTTTGATGCTTACTATTAGTTTGTTAAGTTCTGTAATATCAAAATCTTTATTTTCTTTATTTTCTTTGGCTATTTCATTTGTAACTTCCAGCTCTTCTTGAGCGACTTCTGTTCTTTCTTTATCTAATTTTATACCGTTTTCTGAAAAGGCTTTATAAACTCCCGTTAAAGCAGACTCCCCTGTTACTGGTCTTGAAGCGGCAACTATAATTGTTGCATCTGTTACTCCTGCTGTAATACTTGCATTTACGTATTGGCCTTCTGTTATTTGAGTGATGTTATCTTTTGTGATTATATTTACATTGATTCCTTTTCCCTTAGGTTCTTTTCTTACAAGTACTGATGAAATCATACTAGAATCATTTCCTGAACCTGCGCCTAGAAATGTAACAAGGTCTTGTCCAGTTACTTTAACAGAATTAACATTTTCTAGAGTGTCAATTTTAAGTAGCTCAGCTGTATAGTTTATATCACTATCACTTAATCCAGCACCATATGCATATGTTGGTTTACCCCACTGTTCATCTATAACACTAGTATCAATAGTAGCATCATTTTCTGCCAAAACAGTTTTCGTATCTGCTGCCACAAAACTTAAGCTTAAAATTAAAATCATAGCTTTTGCTATTAAATTCACCTTTTTATTTTTCATATCAATCTCCTTTTTATACGTTTGATTCAAATTTAGTATAGTATAAAAAGATTAAAACGGTATAACAAAATTATGACATAAGTTAACTTCTAGGAAATTTCAGTATAAAGTATAGTTAGACTGACCTATTATAGATTTTCTTAACAGGCTCTCTTTTTCTATACATAATAAGAATGGCTGCTAAAATATTTAGGGTCATAAAGAAAGTTATTATTTGCCTCTCTGGGATGAATTCTCCTAAAATTCCCGCTGAAAGCTGACCTAAAATATTTCCTGCTGAAACAATCATTTGGAATGTTCCGTTAAAGCGTCCTCTTTTATTATCAGGAACGTAAGACTGTGTAGCTGAGATCCTAATGTTAAAAGAAGTAACTCCCATAATTCCTATCAAGAAGAAACTAATTATCATAAGAGGAATAGGGAAATAAAGCTGGAATCCTTCTAAAAGTGATATGGAGATATATACAAATATGGCTATTGTAAACTTTTTATCTATGGGATATTTATATTTGTAGTGTATAGCTCCACCTATGAGTCTTCCCAGAACCCCAAAACTAGTTACAATTGTAAATAAAGTTACAACATTTATAGGGATGTTTGAAAAAAGTTCGGGATTGTTTTTAAAGAATGGAAGTAGAAGCGTTTGTGCTCCTCCACCAGCAAACATAGTTATAGAGAAATATACTGTAATAACTAAAAGTCCTTTTTCGTTAAAGATATAAGAAAGACCTTCTTTAAAATCTGTTTTATATTGAATAAAATTAAATCCTTTATTGGTATCATTATTGATATTTTCATCGATATGTTTTTCTTTGTGTTTTATTTTTGTTTCAAAAACAGCAGCAATAAAGAACACTACTGAATTAAATGCGAAAAGTGGAGCTGCGGATCCGCTTAAATTATATACAAAAGAAGCTACTGGAACCATAAAAGCGGCTAAGGGATAGATCATACTAGAAATTGAGTAGGCCTTAGAAAAATTTCCTTTACTTACTAGGTTTGGATAAAAACTTTCGTAAGCAACTGTATAAATCCCATCGATAGTTCCTATAAATAGTACAATTAAAAGGAAAAATGGATAATTAAACCAATTTGCTCTTAAAAGAAGAAACATGAAAAAGAAAACCCCAGAGGATAAAAAGTCCATTACATATATAACTTTTTTCCTTGAAAACCTATCTAAGTATGGACCTGCAAAAAGAGGTACTACAATTTTAGGTATATTATATGTTACAATGAAGAGTGCGTAGAGTAAAGTTGACTGAGTAAAGTCAAGAACTAGTAGCCCTACAGCAAATCCAGCTACTGAGTTTCCCAGCATAGAGATTATAGAGCCAATGGTAATTATTTTAAAGTCTCTTGTCCAAAGTTTATTCATTATATTATCAATCCTTTTAGTTTTCTTAATCTAAAAGCTATTTTATCATAATATAATCAGCTTATAGCGATTATTAAGTACAGTTAAATTTTTAAAACTACAGAAATTATTATTTCAAAGTATCTTATTAATAAAAAAATATATAAGAGGCTAATTTCAGATAAGTAGGAAAAATAATCTTAGATATTTTATTGTAGTGAGATTTTAGATCAAGTTATAAATAAAAAAACTAAAGCTAGTGTAAATATTTTTGTGCATTATACCTTGAAATCTAAGAAAATAAAGGAAATATAAGAAAAAGCCGGGTTATTATTGACTATATATAAATTTTATGATAACATATTAAATTGTACTCTTGTAAAATGTTTATATGTAATGTATAATACTACATGTAGATTTTGCTAAGTGTATATGATGGCAAACGTTTCGAATAGTTACATAGTCACAATCCAGAAGTGCAGGTCCATAGAGATTTTATGCGCATTTTCTGGTTATTTTAGTTTATATAAGGGGTGTGAATGCTAATGGTAGATCCTGTTCCAGTTCCATCAGGAAAGAGAACGAGAATGAACTTCGGAAAAGTTAGAGATGTTTTTGATATGCCAAATCTTATTGAAATTCAGTTAGATTCCTACAATTGGTTTTTAAATGAAGGTTTAAAAGAGGTTTTCGACGATATCAGTCCGATATCTAACTACGGTGGAAATCTAATATTAAGTTTTGTAGATTTTTATCTAGATAGAGACGAAATAAAGTATTCAATTGAAGAGTGTAAAGATAGAGATGCTACTTATTCAGCGCCTATCAAAGTGAAAATTAGGCTTGAGAATATTGAGACTGGTGAAATAAAAGAACAAACTGTTTTTATGGGAGATTTTCCAGTAATGACAGACCAGGGTACTTTTATAATTAATGGTGCAGAAAGAGTTGTTGTTTCACAGCTAGTTAGGTCTCCGGGTGTTTACTATAACAAATCCGTGGATAAAAATGGAAAAGATTTATATTCAGCTACAGTAATACCAAATAGAGGTGCTTGGCTTGAATTTGATACAGATTCCTATGAAGTTATGAATGTTAGAATTGATAAAACAAGAAAACTTCCAATTACTGTGCTTGCAAGAGCTATGGGTATTTCATCAGACCAGGAAATAATTGAATATTTCGGTGAAACTGACAGATTAAAATTAACTCTTGAAAAAGACAACACAAGCAATCACGAAGAAGGTTTACTTGAGATTTATAAAAGACTTAGACCTGGAGAACCGGCTACAGTAGATAGTGCTACTTCTCTTGTTGATACATTATTCTTTGATCCTAAAAGATATGATTTATCAAAGGTTGGAAGATATAAGTTTAATAAAAAACTAGGAATTGAAGACAGAATAGTAAATATGGTATCTGCAAAAGATATTATTAACATGAACACAGGTGAGATATTAGTTTCTGAAGGAGAAGTAATTACAGCTAAGATAGCAAGAAATATTTCGGCAGCAGCGATTAACTTAGTTGATTTATTAGTTGAAGACAGGGTAATTAGAGTTGTTGGTAATAACTTTGTAAGACTTGAAGACTTTGTTGATTTTGATCCTAAAGAAATAAATATCAGAGAAAAGGTTCATTATGATACGCTAAAAATGATTTTAGATAAAAACTTACCAGAAGAAGAGCTTAAAGAAGACATTAAAAGCAATGTAAACGCTCTAATACCTAAACATATACTAAAGGATGATATATTTGCAAGTATAAGTTATGAGATAGGTTTAGACAACGGAGTAGGACTAATAGATGATATAGATCATTTAGGAAATAGAAGACTTAGATCTGTTGGAGAACTTTTACAGAACCAATTTAGAATTGGTCTTTCAAGAATGGAAAGAGTTGTAAAAGAAAGAATGACAATTCAAGATAGAGATAATATAACTCCACAGGCTTTAATAAATATAAGACCAGTAACAGCGTCGTTTAAAGAGTTTTTTGGTTCTTCTCAGTTATCACAGTTTATGGATCAAACAAATCCACTTTCTGAGTTAACACATAAAAGAAGATTATCAGCACTTGGACCAGGAGGACTATCAAGAGAAAGAGCTGGAGTTGAGGTAAGAGACGTTCACCATTCTCATTATGGAAGAATGTGTCCAATTGAAACACCAGAGGGACCTAATATAGGACTTATCAACTCTCTTGCAACATATGGTAAAGTTAATGAATATGGATTTATTGAAACTCCATATAGGGTAGTAGATAAAGAAAATGGTCTTGTTACGAAAGAAGTTAAATATTATACAGCAGATGAAGAAGATAAACTTTATATTGCTCAAGCAAATGAGATATTAGATGAAGATTTTAAATTTGTAGATGATAAAGTTACAGTTAGATATAGAGAAGAAATACTTGTAGTTTCAAAGCACGAAGTTGATCTTATGGATATTTCTCCAAGGCAAATAGTATCTGTTGCAACTGCAATGATACCTTTTCTTGAGAATGACGACGCATCGAGAGCTCTTATGGGAGCAAATATGCAGCGTCAAGGAGTTCCACTACTTAAACCTTCAGCTCCTATAGTAGGAACCGGGATTGAGTATAAAGCAGCTCTTGACTCTGGGGTACTTCCAAAAGTTAAGAATGCAGGTGTTGTAAACTACGTTAGTGCAAATGAAATTAGAATTAAAAGAGATGATGATGGACTTGTTGATACTTATAGACTTTTAAAATTTAAAAGAAGTAATCAGGGTACTTGTATAAATCAAATACCTTTAGTGTCAAAAGGAGAAATTGTTGAAAAGGGAGATTTACTTGCAGACGGACCTTCAACAGACCTTGGTGAAATAGCTCTTGGTAAAAATATCAGGATGGGCTTTTTAACTTGGGAAGGTTATAACTATGAGGACGCTATGCTTATATCTGAAGAACTTGTAAGAGACGATGTGTTTACATCAATTCATATTGAAGAATACGAATCTGAAGCAAGAGATACAAAGCTAGGGCCTGAAGAAATAACAAGAGATATACCGAATGTTGGAGACGACTCTTTAAAAGATATTGATGAAAGAGGAATAATTAGAATAGGTGCTGAGGTTAGATCAGGAGATATTCTAGTTGGAAAAGTTACTCCAAAGGGTGAGACAGATTTAACATCTGAAGAAAGGCTTTTAAGAGCTATATTCGGAGAAAAAGCTAGAGAAGTAAGAGATACATCCCTTAGAGTACCACACGGAGAATCAGGAATAATTGTGGATATAAAAATATTTACAAGAGAAAACCAAGATGAACTTTCTCCAGGTGTAAATATGCTTGTAAGATGTTATATAGCGCAAAGAAGAAAGATTTCAGTTGGAGATAAAATGGCAGGAAGACACGGAAATAAAGGTGTTATTTCAAGGGTTTTACCTGAAGAAGATATGCCGTTTTTACCAGATGGAAGGCCACTTCAAATTTGTTTAAATCCTTTAGGAGTACCATCTCGTATGAATATAGGACAAGTACTTGAAGTTCACTTAGGCTGGGCAGCAGAAAAACTTGGATGGCATGTAAGCACTCCAGTATTTGATGGTGCAACAGAAGAAGATATAGAAGGTAGTTTAATTAAAGCTGGATATAAAGGAAATGGTAAAACCTTATTATATGATGGAAGAACAGGAGAAGCTTTTGATAAAGAAGTTACTGTTGGATACATGTATATATTAAAACTTGCCCATCTTGTTGATGACAAGATTCACGCAAGAAGTACAGGACCATACTCACTAGTAACTCAGCAACCACTTGGAGGTAAAGCTCAATTTGGTGGACAGAGATTTGGAGAGATGGAAGTTTGGGCACTTGAAGCTTACGGTTCAGCTCATACACTACAAGAGATATTAACAGTTAAATCTGATGACGTTGTAGGAAGAGTTAAAACATACGAAGCTATTGTTAAGGGTGAAAACATTCCAGAACCAGGAGTTCCAGAGTCATTTAAAGTACTTATAAAAGAGCTACAGGCTTTATGCTTAAATGTTAAAGTTTTAAATGATAATCATGAAGAAGTAGAACTAAGAAATATAGACGATGAATTATTAAATGATAATGAACAAGAAGAAACTTCAAAAGATTTCAAAGAAGTAGATTCCAATAAATTCGCTAAGGACTTAAAGTAATTTGTAGGGGAGGGTTGACCCTTGATAGAATTAAATAATTTTGACGCTCTAAAGATCGGACTTGCATCTCCAGAAGAGGTAAGAGGATGGTCACGGGGTGAGGTTAAGAAACCGGAAACAATAAATTATAGAACACTTAAACCAGAGAGAGACGGACTTTTCTGTGAAAGAACTTTCGGACCAATGAAAGACTGGGAATGTCACTGTGGTAAGTATAAAAGAATAAGATATAAAGGTATAATCTGCGACAGATGTGGAGTAGAGGTTACTAAATCAAAGGTTAGAAGAGAAAGAATGGGACATATTGAGCTTGCAGCTCCTGTGTCACATATTTGGTATTTTAAAGGGATACCATCAAGAATGGGGCTTTTGCTTGACATGAGCCCAAGAATTCTTGAAAGAGTATTATACTTTGCATCATATATTGTAACTGATCCTAAAGAAACAGAACTTCAAAAGAAACAGATTCTCTCTGAGCAAGAATACAGAGATTTTGTTAGAGAAGAAGGTTATGGAAGCTTTACAGCTCTTATGGGAGCTGAAGGTATAAGGGAACTTTTAAGAGATATAGATCTTGAAAAAGAATCAGATACTTTAAAAGAAGATTTAAAAACTTCAAAAGGACAAAAGAAGATTAGAATCATAAGAAGACTTGAAGTTGTAGAATCTTTTAGAACATCTGGAAATAAACCAGAATGGATGATAATAGATGTAATACCTGTAATACCGCCAGATTTAAGACCTATGGTTCAATTAGATGGTGGAAGATTTGCAGCATCCGACTTAAATGATTTATATAGAAGAGTTATTAATAGAAATAACAGACTTAAAAAGCTTCAAGAGCTTGGGGCTCCGAATATCATTGTAAGAAATGAAAAAAGAATGCTTCAAGAATCTGTGGATGCTTTAATAGATAATGGTAGAAGAGGAAGACCTGTAACAGGACCTGGAAACAGGCCACTAAAGTCATTATCAGATATGCTTAAAGGAAAACAAGGTAGATTTAGACAGAACCTACTTGGTAAAAGAGTAGATTACTCTGGAAGATCTGTAATTGTTGTAGGACCAGAACTTAAGATGTACCAATGTGGACTTCCAAAAGAAATGGCTCTGGAACTATTTAAACCTTTTGTAATGAAAAAACTTGTTGAAGATGGCTCTGCACATAATATTAAAAGTGCAAAAAGAATGGTTGAAAGAATGGATTCTTCTGTTTGGGATTTCCTAGAGGAAATTATCACAGATCATCCAGTTTTATTAAACAGAGCACCAACTCTTCACAGATTAGGTATACAAGCTTTCCAACCTGTTTTGATTGAAGGAAAAGCTATAAAACTTCATCCTCTTGTTTGTACAGCATATAATGCAGACTTTGATGGAGACCAAATGGCTGTTCACGTACCACTTTCAATGGAAGCTCAGGCTGAAGCAAGATTCCTAATGCTTTCATCTGGAAATATACTAAAACCTTCAGATGGTAAACCAGTATCAGTTCCTTCACAGGATATGGTGCTTGGAGCATACTACTTAACAATGGTTAAGGATGTACCTAATGAGCAAATGAAAATATATTCTTCAAAAGAAGAAGCATTTATGGCATATGAACTTAAAGATGTAACCCTTCAAGAAACTGTAAAAGTTAAAATGTTTAAAGAAATTGAAGGCGAGATGAAAAATAAAATAATTGAGACAACAGTTGGAAAACTTCTTTTCAATGAATCTATACCACAAGACTTAGGTTTTGTTGATAGAAGTAAAGAAGAAAACATGTTTGACCTTGAAATAGATTTTTTAATAAACAAATCTGAACTTGGGAAAGTTATAGATAAATGTTATATAAAATATGGACCAACAAAAACATCAGTTATGCTTGATGAGATAAAGTACTTAGGGTTCCATTATTCTACTAAAGGTGCAATTACAGTTTCAGCTTCGGATATGGTAGTACCAGATGCGAAATTTGATTTACTAGCTGAGGCGGATAAGACTGTAGATAAAATTGAGAATATGTTTAAAAGAGGACTTATATCTGATGATGAAAGATATGAAAGAATTATCGATAAATGGACTCACACAACAGATGAGGTAGCGAATGCTCTTATGGAATCACTTGATAAGGAAAATCCAATATTTATGATGGCGGATTCTGGAGCTAGAGGATCTAAGTCTCAAATCAAACAGCTTGCTGGTATGAGAGGACTTATGGCTAATCCATCGGGTAAAATAGTTGAACTTCCAATTAGGGCTTCTTTTAGAGAAGGACTTAATATACTTGAATACTTCATATCTACTCACGGAGCTAGAAAAGGTAATGCAGATACAGCTCTTAAAACAGCGGATTCTGGTTATCTAACAAGAAGACTTGTAGATGTATCCCAAGATGTTATCGTAAAAGAATCAGATTGTGGAACAGAAGAAGGTATTATTGTTGAAGCTGTTAGAGATGGAAATGAAATTATTGAAAGTTTAAGAGAAAGACTTACAGGAAGATATGCACTAGAAGATATAATTAATCCAAAAACTAAAGAAGTTATGGTTAAGAAAAATGAATATATAGCTCCATTAATGGCAATAGAAATTGATAAAGCTGGAGTGGAAAAAGCTTATATTAGAAGTGTATTTACATGTAAGACAAAAACAGGTGTTTGTACTAAATGTTATGGAATGAATATGGCAACTGCCGATAAGATAAATATTGGTGAAGCTGTTGGAATAATTGCAGCTCAGAGTATAGGGGAACCTGGAACTCAGCTGACAATGAGAACTTTCCACACAGGTGGAGTTGCTGGAGCAGATATAACACAAGGACTTCCAAGAATAGAAGAGTTATTTGAGGCTAGAAAACCTAAGGGGCTTGCAGTAGTTTCAGACGGTGAAGGAACTGTTAAAATAGATGAAACTAAAAAGAAAAGAATAGTTAGAGTTTTATCGGCTGAAGGAAAAGAAGAAAATCATAATATTCCATTTGGCTCAAGACTTAAAGTGAAAGATGGAGACTATATTGAATCTGGAGATAGTATTACAGAAGGTTCAATTAATCCACATGATATTTTAAGAATTAAGGGACTAGAAGGAGTTAGAGAATATCTTTTAGCTGAGGTTCAAAAAGTTTATAGGCTTCAAGGTGTTGATATTAATGATAAGCATATTGAAGTTATAGTAAGACAGATGACAAGAAAAATTAAGATACTTGAATCCAATGATACAGACATGCTTCCTGGTGTACTAGTAGATGTATTTAAATTTAAAGAAACAAATGAAGAGGCAGTAAATGAAGGTAAAATACCAGCAGAGGGAGAACAAGTTTTACTTGGTATAACAAAAGCATCCCTAGCTACAGATTCATTCCTTTCAGCAGCTTCTTTCCAAGAAACTACTAGAGTACTTACAGATGCAGCAATTAAAGGAAAAGTAGATCCACTTCTAGGACTTAAAGAAAATGTTATTATTGGAAAACTAATACCAGCAGGAACTGGCCTTGCAAGGTATAACTCTTTAAAACTTAATACAGAAAAACAGATTCAGGATATGCCAGAAATTGAAGAAGCAGTAACTTACGAATAAGATGAAATTAAATTGACATCAAAGATTTAAAATGATAAAATTATCTTTGTGTGATATAAGGGGATTTATGAGTATATCGTAAATTATCTATTATTATACAAAAGATGATTTATCATTTTTAAATATACTATATGAAAATATAGGCTAAATAATAAAACGGAGGTGAAATGATGCCAACTATTAACCAATTGATTAGAAAAGGAAGAAAGACAGTAGAAGTAAAAACTAGTTCTCCAGCTCTAAGGAAAGCCCCTCAAAAGAGAGGAGTTTGTACAGTTGTTAAGACTGCTACACCAAAGAAACCTAATTCAGCACTTAGAAAAGTAGCTAGAGTAAGACTTGTTAACGGATATGAAGTTACAGCTTACATAGGTGGAGAAGGACATAATCTTCAAGAGCATAGTGTTGTTCTTATAAGAGGTGGTAAGGTTAAAGACTTACCAGGAGTTAGATACCATATTGTTAGAGGTGCTTTAGATAGTGCTGGGGTTGAAGGAAGAATGCAGAGTAGATCCAAATATGGTGCTAAAAAACCTAGATAATAGGAAAATTTAACATGTGCTGTGTTTTGAAAAAAGTTGATTGGAAAATAGAAGGTTTTCATTCACATTGGATATAACAGAGCACTTTGCGGCTAGACTGCCGAGTACCGATGAATTAGTAATAGAGATTAAGGAGGGAAGAAAAGTGCCAAGAAAAGGATACATTGCAAAAAGAGATGTGTTACCAGATCCGGTGTATAATTCCGTAGTAGTAACAAAATTAATTAATAACGTTATGTTAGATGGTAAAAAAGGTATTGCTCAAAGAATAGTTTATGATGCTTTTAGTATTATAGAGGAAAAAACAGGAAATGACCCTGTTACAGTTCTTGAGGATTCAATGAATAATATCATGCCATTATTAGAAGTAAAATCAAGAAGAGTTGGTGGATCAAACTACCAAGTTCCTATAGAGGTTAGACCAGAAAGAAGACAAACATTAGGACTTAGATGGCTTCTGAATGCAGTTGATAGCAGATCTGAAAAGTATGCTAGAGAAAGATTAGCTTTAGAGTTAATTGATGCATCAAATAATACAGGACTTGCTGTTAAAAAACGTGAAGATGTACATAAAATGGCTGAAGCTAATAAAGCTTTTGCTCATTACAGATATTAGTATAACTATATTATTAAGCTGTTTTAAGTCGTTAAAGATATTAAAACAGTTTAATAAAATTTATTTTGGGAGGAGGAGTATTTGTGGCTAGAAAGTTCCAGTTAGATAAATATAGGAACATAGGTATTATGGCGCATATTGACGCCGGTAAAACCACAACTACAGAGCGTATTCTTTTCTATACAGGAAAGACCCATAAAATTGGTGAGACTCACGAGGGTGAATCACAAATGGATTGGATGGCTCAAGAAAAAGAAAGAGGTATAACTATAACATCCGCTGCAACAACAGCTGAATGGAATGGTTATGTAATAAATGTTATAGATACCCCAGGTCACGTGGACTTTACAGTTGAAGTTGAGAGATCTTTAAGGGTATTAGACGGTTCAGTAACAGTTCTAGATGCTAAATCAGGAGTTGAACCTCAGACAGAAACAGTTTGGAGACAAGCTGATAAGTATAAAGTTCCAAGAATGATATACGTAAACAAAATGGACGCTACAGGAGCGAATTTCTTTAACTGCGTTAACTCTGTTAACGATAGATTAAAATCAAATGCAGTTCCAATTCAGATACCAATAGGTAATGAAGCTAATTTTCAGGGTGTAGTTGATTTAATTACTATGAAAGGTATTGTTCATTTAGACGACCTTGGAAAAGAAGTACAAGTTGGAGAAATACCAGCAGAATATCTAGAGAAAGCTGAAGAGTATAGAGAAAATCTAATAGAATCATTAGCTGATTTAGATGAAGATATAATGATGAAATTCCTTGAAGGTGAGGAAGTTTCTGAAGAAGAAATTAAAAGTGCAATAAGGAAGGCAACTATAGAAAATCATATGGTTCCTGTTATTTGTGGATCATCTTACAAGAACAAAGGTGTTCAAGAGATGATTGATGCAGTAATTGATTTTCTTCCTTCACCACTAGATATACCACCTATACAGGGTGTAAATCTTGAAGGTGAACCAGAGGAGAGAGTAGCATCAGATGATGCTCCAATGTCTGCCTTAGCATTTAAAATTGCAACAGATCCATTTATTGGAAAACTTGCTTATACTAGAATTTATTCTGGTATAATGAATTCTGGTTCTTATGTTTTAAATTCTACTAAGAATAAAAAAGAAAGAATTGGACGTTTATTAAAAATGCATGCTAATCATAGAGAAGAAACAGAAGAATTACGTACTGGAGATTTAGGAGCAATTATTGGTCTTAAAGATACAACAACAGGAGATACACTTTCTGTTGAAAGCGATCCTGTTATACTTGAATCTATGGTATTCCCTGAGCCTGTTATTTCGGTTGCAATAGAACCAAAAACTAAAGCAGGACAAGAAAAAATGGGTATGGCCCTTGCAAAACTAGCAGAAGAAGATCCTACTTTTAGAACATTTACAGACCAAGATACAGGTCAAGTAATTATCGAAGGTATGGGAGAACTTCATCTTGAAATTATTGTAGATAGACTACAAAGAGAATTCAAAGTTGAATGTAACGTTGGAGCACCTCAGGTTGCTTACAAAGAGACAATCAACGACGAAGTTAAAGCTGAAGGTAAGTTTATTAGACAGTCTGGTGGACGTGGACAATACGGACATGCTGTTATTGAACTTATACCTACTGATGAAGAGTACGAATTTGAAGATAAAATTGTTGGTGGATCTATTCCAAGAGAATATATTTCATCCGTTAATGATGGAATCCAAGAAGCTTCAGAGGCAGGAATTATAGCAGGATACCCTGTTATAAACTTTAAGGTAAGACTTGTTGATGGATCTTATCACGATGTTGACTCATCAGAGATGGCATTTAAGATAGCTGGATCTATGGCATTTAAGAATGCAATGGCTAAAGCGAGTCCAGCAATATTAGAACCTATGATGAAAGTTGAAATAACAGTTCCAGAAGAATATATGGGAGATGTTATTGGAGATATAAACTCAAGAAGAGGTAAAATAGAGGGAATGATCGACAGATCAGGAGCTAAAGTTATTACTTCATTTGTTCCACTTTCAGAGATGTTTGGATATGCTACAACTCTTAGATCTAAAACACAAGGAAGAGGAGTTTATTCTATGGAATTCGATCATTATGATCAAGTGCCTAAGAGTATTCAAGAAGAAATCACAGGAAAATAAAATTTTTTGAAAATTAAGGAGGAGTAAAGTTATGTCAAAAGCAAAATTTGAAAGAAATAAACCCCATGTAAATATTGGAACTATCGGTCACGTTGACCATGGTAAAACAACACTTACAGCGGCTATAACTACAGTTTTAT
>JAAZDF010000098.1 GCA_012512905.1 Clostridium sp. | reverse complement strand
TAGTAACATTATTTGTGGTTTTAGCAGTAATATTTGTAGTTGTTTTAGAATTTGATAGTATTTTTTCTGACGATAAAACTAAAGAAGAGACTTATCCACAGGAGAAACTTGAAACTATTGAAGAAGGAAACCTTAAAGTGCATTATTTAGATGTAGGCCAAGGAGATGCAATATTTGTAGAGCTTCCTAGTAAAGAAACGATTCTTATTGATGCAGGAAATAAATCAAATGGTGAGGGTATAGTCGAATATATAAAATCAAAAGGATACGACACTCTTAACTTTGTTATAGCAACTCATCCCCATGCAGATCATATTGGCGGAATGGAAGAGGTTATAAGAAATTTAAAAATAGATAAGTTTTATATGCCTAAGAAAAGTCATACAACAAAAACTTTTGAAAATATGCTTGCTGCATTAAAAGAAAGACAAGTACCAGTAAGTACTGCAAAGTCAGGGGTAACTATTTTTAACTATGATAATCTAAAGGGAAACCTTATATCCCCGGTGAAAGATAATTATAGCAATTTAAATGATTTCTCTGCAGTTTTCAAACTTGAATACTTAGATAGGTCATTTTTATTTACAGGAGATGCAGAAAAAGGCGCTGAAGAAGCAATCAATTCAGAATACAAAACAGATGTATTAAAAGTGGGTCATCATGGGTCAGATACTTCAACAACAGATAAATTTTTAGAAAAAGCATCACCAAAATATGCAGTTATTAGTGTAGGGGAAGATAATAAGTATAATCACCCAAGTGATAGCACATTAAAGAAATTAAATGATAAAAATATAGAAGTATATAGGACTGATTTAGATGGAACTGTTATATTTACAACAGATGGATATGAGCTTATAATTGAAAAAGTAGAAACTGATATTTAAAGGAGGCATGCTTTGAAATATATAATTGATAGAATAGAAGGAAGCATAGCAGTATGTGAGCTTCCCAGTGGTTTATTCGCAGAAATTCCAGTTGAGGCTCTTCCTCTAGATGCAAAAGAAGGAGATACTATTGAAGTTAAAATAGTATACGGTGATGAAGAAAAAGAAAGAGATGAAAGAATAAGAAGACTTATGGACGATTTATTTATAGATTAAGGAAGTGAAAAAATGAATAAAAGACCAAAAAACAGAAGTTTAGCTGAAAACAGAAAAGCGAGACATGATTATTTTATAGAAGAAGTTTATGAAGCAGGAATAGAACTTAAAGGGACAGAAGTTAAATCAATAAGAGCTGGAAAAGCTAGTATAAAAGAATGCTATGCGGAGGCAGTTAATGGAGAAGTTTACATTAGAAATATGCATATTAGTCCTTATGAGCAAGGAAATATTCATAATGTAGATCCAATAAGAGATAGAAGACTTCTTCTTCATAAATCAGAAATTTATAAACTTGAAAGATTAAGTACAAGAGAAGGATATACCTTAATGCCTTTATCCCTATATCTTAAAAATGGCTTAGTAAAAGTTAGCCTTGCAGTTGCTAAGGGAAAAAGAGACTATGACAAAAGAGATTCTCTTCTTGAAAAAGCTCATAAAAGAGATATGGCAAGAGATTTTAAAGAAAGAAATAGATTCTAAAAAGTAGTACCTACCAAAGTAGTATAAGTGGAAAGCAAATAGATATTAAAGAGGAAGATTTTTTATGATTAATAAAAAAATTGGGTTTATTGGAATAGGAAACATGGGATACTCTATTTTAAAAGGGATAGTAAAATCAGGCAAAGTATCACCTGAGAATATAATAGTCAGCGCAAAGAGTAAAAAAACACTGGATAAAGCTAAAGAAGATTTAAATATTAAAGGGACTTTATCAAATAAAGACCTAGCAAAAAAATCAGATATTATATTTCTAGGGGTTAAGCCTAATATCCATTCTTATATTCTTAAAGAAATAAAGGATGATATTAAAGAAGATGCTATTATTGTTAGTATGGCGGCTGGTATCACACTTGAAAATATGGAAGAGATTTTAGGAAAGTCAAGACTTGTAAAGATAATGCCGAATATAGGGGCCTTAGTTAATATGTCAATGACTGCTATGTCCCATTTAAATTTAAATTCCAGTGAGAAAAATAAAATTAAAAGTTTACTTGAAACTTTTGGACTAGTAAGTGATATAAGTGAGGACTTAATGGATTCATTTTCGGGTATAAGTGGATGCTCTCCAGCCTTTGCATTTATGTTTATAGAGGCTATGGCAGATAGCGCTGTTTTGCATGGAATGGATAGAGAGTCAGCCTACACCTATTCAGCTCAAGCTTTAAAGGGAGCAGCTGAGCTTGTTATAAAAACAGGAATACATCCAGGCGCCCTAAAAGATATGGTAACATCTCCAGGAGGCTCCACAATAGAAGGAGTCGTATCTCTCGAAGAAAATGGTTTTAGGCATGCTGTGATAAAAGCAGTAGATGCTTCTATTAATAAATCAAAAAAGATGACAAAAGAGTCATAAAAGAAATTATATAAAATAGGATAATTTTGCATTTAAAATAAAAAAAGATCAATTACTTGTAAAAATATAGCAAATAGCCATAAATTAGAGGTAAATTGCTAAAAGATTAATAGAAATTAAACATAAGATGTTAAAAGAACTGGTATAATTTATATAGCCGGTTCTTTTTTAAATAGGAGGGTTTTTATGGTTAATGGAACTATGTTTCAGGCATTTGAGTGGTATCTTGAAAATAATGGGAACTATTATAATGATATGATTGATAAAATAGAGGATTTAAAGAAAATGGGAGTTACATCTATATGGCTTCC
>JAAZDF010000097.1 GCA_012512905.1 Clostridium sp. | reverse complement strand
TTAAAGTTTAGAATCCAAAATATAATAAATGAAAATATAATAATGGAAGGTGATTAAACATGAGTTTACTCAAAACTAGAAAAGTGCAAGATTTTTATTATTATACTGAAAAAAAAGAAATTAACATGGTAACGGTACCTTATAGAGGAATAGAGCCAGTTGAAAACTTAGTAGTTAAGACAATAATGGAAAAAGGTAGGGTGCTATATGTTACAGGCGAAACAAAAGAAAGTGCTTTAATATCCTTAAGACTAAAAGAACTTGAACTTGATTATATATATGAAAAAGAAGATTTTGATTTCGGAATTCATTTAATTAATTTTAATGAAGGCATAAAAATTAAAAAGGAATATGATTTACTTGTTTATGATGATGTGAATTCATTTCCAGAGCATACGAAACTAGAGGCTCAAAATCTTGTAGGTTATCTTTATAATAAATGCACAAAAACAGTAGCATATTCTATAGAACCTATATTTAACGAAACTGAGGTAATTGAAATACCTCTAAAAGGTAGAAGTGGATTTATTACTGAACCAAGAGTCATAGAAACAAGAGTTAATATACATGAGGCTGTACCAAACTTCATATATGATTATTTACTTTGGTTTATATCTGAAAATCGAAAAATTTTATATATTACACAAAACAATGAAAATAAAAACAATATAATAGAATTTTTATTGAGTATAAATGAAAAGTATGAAGACATAATAGTGGACATTGATAATATGGATATGGATGAAATTAAAAGATATGCTTATACAGAGGAAAAACCTTATATTTTCATCGCTTCAACTATTAGAGAGCTTTTAGATATAAAAGTTAATTTTGAAATAATACTTGCAGGTGCGGATTCAGAAAAATATGATTACAGAAAACTTATATTTTTAGCCCTTAGAACAGGTTTTATAAACGATATTAATGGAGAGCTTTTATTACTTTGCAAAACACCAAGCTTAGATGTTAAAAAAGCTCAGGATATCTCTAGATACTATAATAGGGTCATTTGGGATTCAGAATTTGGAAGTGATTAAAAATTTACTTTTTCCTAAGCTAAAATGTCCGGTGTGCAGGGAGTTTAGTGAAGGAATATGCACCCCCTGTAGCCTTAAATTTATTAAAGTTGACTACAAATTTATAAATAAAGAAAAATTAAAGGGTGTGTCTCTTTACAAAGACGAAGGAAGTGCCTTAAAGCTTGTAAATAATTTTAAAGTAAAAGCTAGTTTTAACTCCTTGGATGAGATAGTTTGGAGAATAATTTTAGCTAACGAAGATTTTATAAAGCAATTTGATTTTATAGCCTATCCACCTTCCCTCAAATCTTCAATGAATAAATCAGGGATTGACCATACTTATGAGTTGGCAAGATCTGTATCAAGAAAAGTGTCAGTTCCTTTAATTAAGGCTCTATTTAAAAGATCAAAAAAAGATCAAAAAAATCTAGATAAGTTTGAACGAAATGAAAGGGCTAAAAATATAAAAATAAATTCAAAAATAGATATAAAAAGATATAAAAATAGGAGTATTTTAATTATAGATGATATTTATATTACTGGTTCTACTATTCAAAGGTGTATAGACATCTTGGAGGAAAAGGAAATTAAGGTAGGATATTTAACTTTTATAAAAGCTGAGATATGAAAACAATTTAACAGTTTAAATGTAAATACCAAAATTAGCTGTCTTATATTAATACTGATCAACTTAGAAAATAAAAGGCAAAGTATTTGCCTAATCGGAGAAAACTATGAAGAAATATATATACAAGATAGGGCTAATTATTTTTTTGTTATTTATTGTATCTTTTATAATTGTTCAAGGATTCATCTTGAAAGAGGCTAAGAAAGTAGTTGAAGAAGAGGTAGACTATATTATAGTACTCGGAGCAAGGCTATATGGGAAGACTCCTTCTCCATCTCTAGTAGAACGCTTAAAAAGTGCTGTTAGTTATTTAGAAGATCATAAGGAACCAAAAATAATAGTTTCAGGTGGACAAGGACCAGGAGAAGATGTCTCTGAAGGATATGCAATGAGCCAATATTTATTAAAAAAAGAAATTCCAAAAGACAGGATAATAATAGAAGATAAATCAACCAGTACTATTGAAAATTTGGAATTTAGTTTGGATAAAATAAGAGAAAATGACAGTAGGGATGAAATAAAAATTCTAATAGTAACTAATGGATATCATGTTTTCAGGTCGAAAATAATAGCAAAGAGATTAGGAATGAAGGCCTATGGACTTCCCGCAAATACTCCGCCAACTACAAAAGTGAAAGGATATCTAAGGGAATATTTTGCGGTTATTAAATTATTTTCAATTGATTTGTTTTAAATTAATTAACAATATTTTGAATATGAAAACATCTCTTAAGGTGGTATAGTAATGAAATTTATAAAAAAATGGATTATTTTTATACTGTATTATCTAATATCTAGCTTATTTGCTATTCTTGGAGTTTCATTTTTATCCTTAATCTTCAAATTACTAAAGATAACTGTCCAGGGGCCTACAGTGTTTTCTTCAATAGCTGAAATAGTGGTTTTTTATATTTGTTTTTCGATTTTATCTTTTTTTCTTTTTAAAAACTATGGCAAAAAACATAAAGAGATTAAAAAAAGAGAATTGATAGTGTTTTATGGTTCAGTTTTATTACTTCACTTCACTATTATATTTTATGGGCGGTGGAATAGTATATATACCATAACAAATGGATCCTTGCCCCTAGCTATAAGATTATATTCCGGTACATTTGAAAGGACTCATGGAAGGCTGTACTTGTCATTAAGAGATATTCCTAGAATATATTATTATATTGGACTAAGTATTGAAGATTTTTGCTTTATTATTTTTTCACTAACGGGTTATTTAATAGGTAGAAACTCTACAGTTGAGAAAAAGATTTAAATTAAAAGTGAAATTGCATCAAATAAGAAGCTTTAGTTTTAAAATTACCTAGTTAAAGATTTTTATTTATAGAATATAGTGCTTTTTTAGAAAGGAAAATAATATGAAACTTTTTGTTTTAGGACTATTTAGTGGTTTTGGTGTTATGGCAATTAAAGATATTATAAAACATACTTTAAAGAAGAATGATAAATAATATTCTACCTTTAAAGTTAATATGAAAATAATTTACTAGTGGGTCTTAGTTTATGAATATGAAAGAAAAAATTAAGCTTGCTAATTTTTTAAAATTTAGTTATAATAGGTACTTGAAAGTTATGTTTGTAGTTGCTCGGATAATATCCGATAGTCCAAGCCAGTCGCAGGCAAAAGGATCCACGTAAGTCAGGCAAAGATCCTGGTGAGCATGGTGCGGCTTAGATGTCAGTCCTGCCAATAAAATGAGAGTGTTAGTAGTGAGAGGTTAAGTCCGGGTAGCGAAAACTCCAGCAGGCGAGTGTGGGGTCAAATACTAGGTCAAATAACTTTTGAGCACTTTTAGTGCTAAAATGCAGCCGAAAGGCTGTTTTTTATTGCAAAAAAATAATTTATAATCATAAAATTAACACAGAATACAAACAGTAATCCTTTAAAAAACCTATCACTGTACTAATATTGCTAATAAACTGTGTTACGAATTTTATTTAAAAGTTTATACTTTAATGTTTTATAGTGCATTTTATAATTTAATCAGGCTTCAGATAGATAATCATTTAACTATAAATATTGTAATTATATAGACATTCTACATAATAAATAAAAAAACAGTGTACTATTTAAAAATATATTTATATAAAAACTGTTACTATTTATCAAACAATTAGTGTGATAAAGAAGAAAAACCTCGAAAACTGTACTAAAATAAGGGCATAACTGTTTTATAAGCATTTTGAATCATAGTTTTTTAAAAAGTCAATAGAATAACGAATATAATTTTCGTTGGTCCAATAATTTTACACTTAACAAACAATATAATCTGTAGTATAATGAAATTGAAAGAAAAACAGATAGCTAGTTAAAAGCTGCTTTGTTATAAAATATAAATTTGGAGGTTATGAAATGCAAAAGGCAT
>JAAZDF010000096.1 GCA_012512905.1 Clostridium sp. | reverse complement strand
ATGAATCTTTAGGAATATTTATTCCACTGATTGTTGTAAACTGTATAATTTTAGGAAGAGCAGAAGCCTATGCAAGTAGAAACAAAGTTCTTGATTCTATATTTGATGCCATAGGTATGGGACTTGGCTTTACTGTTGCCCTAGGTGTCCTTGGAGGCATAAGAGAGCTTACAGGAAGCGGTACCCTATATGGTTTTAAAGTTATGCCAGAAGCTTATGTTCCTGCAAATATAATGATACTAGCACCAGGAGCTTTTTTAACCTTAGGTCTTATTATGGCCTTTATCAATCACAGAAATTACAAGAAGGGTAAAAGTGCTTTAGAACTACATAAGTCAGAATCTGAGGAGGTAATGAGCTAATGAGTATATTTATGATATTTATAAGTGCGATGCTTGTAAATAACTTTGTTTTATCAAGATTTCTTGGCATATGTTCATTTTTAGGTGTATCTAAAAAAAGAGATGCGGCAGTAGGAATGGGATTTGCAGTTTTATTTGTTATGGTAATTGCATCTCTTGGAACTTGGACAGTAAATGAATATTTATTAGCTCCAAATAATTTAGATTATTTAAAAACTGTAACATTTATTCTAGTTATTGCATCATTAGTTCAATTTGTTGAAATGGTTATTAAAAAAATGAGTCCAGCTTTATATGAATCGCTAGGAATATTTTTACCACTTATAACAACTAATTGTGCAGTACTTGGTGTTGCTTTTTTAAACATACAAGAATCTTATGGATTAGGTCAAAGTTTAGCAAATGCTGTGGGAGCAGCTTTAGGATTCTTTTTAGCTATTGTTTTAATGGCTACAATAAGAGAAAAACTTGATAGAGTATCAAGTATTCCAAAAGCTTTTCAGGGACTTCCCATAGCTTTAATAACAGCTAGTTTGATGTCAATTGCGTTCCTTGGTTTCCAAGGTTTAGTATAGGGGGAGGAATTAGATAATGAATGAAATATTAATTCCTGTTATGATTTTAGGCGGACTAGGGCTTCTTTTTGCAATTCTTCTTGGAATTGCAAGTAATATATTTGAAGTTAAGTCAGAGCCAAAGGTAGAAGAGCTCCTACTGGTTTTACCTGGTGTAAACTGCGGTGGGTGTGGATTTGCAAGCTGTGAAGCTTATGCTAAAGGTGTAGTTTTAGAAGGAGCAGCTCCAAATTTATGCACAGTTGGTGGAGCTAGTGTTGCAAAAGATATAGGAGACGTACTAGGTATAAAAGTAAGTTCAAAAGAAAAAATGGTAGCCTATGTTAAATGTAACGGAGACTGTGATAAGGCAAAAGAACAATATGAGTATCATGGAATAGTAGACTGTGTAAGTGCTACAGCTCTTCCAGGGGTCGGATCTAAGGCCTGTGCATATGGTTGCTTAGGTCTTGGAACTTGCGTTTATGTTTGCGACTTTGATGCTATTGAAATAATAAATGGTATTGCAATAATAAATGAAGAAAAATGTACAAACTGCGGAGCATGTATAGAAGCATGTCCTAAGGATTTAATTGAAGCTGTTCCTGTTGCAAAAAGAGTTAGGGTAGCTTGTAATTCAGAGGATATGGCAAGAGATGTTATGCAAAGCTGTGAAGTTGGATGTATTGCCTGCAGAAAATGTGAAAGAGCATGTGAATTTGATGCAATACATGTAAATAACAATATAGCTCTTATTGATTATGAAAAATGTACTGAATGTAATGCATGTGTAATAGAATGTCCAAAAGATACAATCGAAAATCTTCTTTTACAAGACAAGATTAAAAATGCATTAACAGCATAAAATCCAGTGCAATAATAAAATTAAGTTCAAAACCATTGAATTAATTTAGTAAAACCAGTATTACTGTCTAAATTTGACAGTAAACTGGTTTTATTTTTTCTCAAAAATAGAAAATTACAAATAAAAAATACTTCTACATAACTGATGGCTAAGTTTGTAGAAGTATTTTTATTTGTAAAGTATATTTAGTTTAAATTATCTTTTAAGTATTACTGAAGTACCCATTCCTCCACCTATACATAAGGTTGCAAGTCCATACTTAGAGTCTCTTTTTAGCATTTCATGAACTAAAGTAACAAGTATTCTAGCACCAGATGCACCTATTGGATGTCCAATAGAAATAGCGCCACCATTAACATTAACTTTTGCTGGATCCCACTTAAGGTCTTTTCCAACTGCTAATGCTTGGGCTGCAAAAGCTTCATTAGCTTCAATTAAATCCATATCATCTATTGTTAGGTTAGCTTTTTCTAAAGCTTTTCTACTTGCTGGTATTGGTCCAAGACCCATAACGCTAGGATCAACTCCACCATTTGCATATGAAACTATTGTTGCTAGAGGTTTTATTCCAAGTTCATCAGCTTTTTCTTTACTCATAAGAACTATTGCTGCTGCACCATCATTAATTCCAGATGCATTTCCTGCAGTAACTGTACCGTCCTTTTTAAAGGCTGGTCTTAACTTACTTAGTCCTTCAGATGTAACTCCAGCTCTTGGGAATTCATCAGTGTCAACTATTTTGTCCTCGCCTCTTCTTTGTTTAACTCTTACTGGAACAATTTCTTCCTTGAATCTATTATTTTTCATTGCTTCTTCTGCTTTATTTTGACTTGATGCTGCAAAATCATCCTGCTCTTCTCTTGTTATATTATATTTCTCAGCAATATTTTCAGCTGTAATACCCATATGATAACTTTCAAAAGCATCTGTAAGTCCATCTTTAAGCATAGTATCTACAAGTTTAGTATCTCCCATTCTAGCCCCATATCTAGTTTCATTTGAAACATATGGTGCCCTTGTCATACTTTCAGTTCCACCTGCAATAACTACATCATTATCACCAAGTAAAATTGTTTGTACTCCAAGAGATACTGTTCTAAGACCAGAACCACATAACATATTGATAGTGGTACCTGGAACTGTATAAGGAATACCAGATTTAATTGATACTTGTCTTGCAACTCCTTGACCTAAACCTGCTTGTAAAACGGAACCAAAATACAGTTCGTCTACATCTGTTCCTTTTATATTTGCTTTTTTCATTGCTTCTTTTACAGCTGTAACTCCAAGATCTACTGCTGAAACATCTTTTAATGCTCCACCAAAGCTTCCCACTGGTGTCCTAACTGCACTAACTATTACTACTTCTTTCATTATTAGATTACCTCCACATATTTTTATTAATGTAGATATCAAGTTATAAGACCAAGACCTATAAATAGGTTGGGGTGGACTTAACCTTGAAAACCTTTTATCTGTGTAAATTTATTTTAGCATAAAATATAAGTAAAAAATACTCTAATATTTTATTAACAAAGTGCTGAAGCTCTTTATTTAAGTCATTAAATCGGCATTCAAGCCTTATAACATGAGGGTATCATCATGTTATAAGAGTAAAACAAAAAGAAAAGACTTTTTAAAAATTTACAAATTGTTCATTTAAATATTCTATTTGCTGCAATAAATAGAATATTAACCTATAAAAACAATATGGTATTTAATACTATCTTATAGTATATTTATTACCATTTATGTGGTATAATATTTTTAAAGGAGGTGAAAATATGACATGGATCTGGATTGGTTTAATTGTTTTAGTTACTATATTAGACATATTAACTAGTAATATATTATTTTCATGGCTTAACATTGGCTTTCTAGTAGCAATTCTACTAAATTATTTAGGAATGAGTTTTGGTGTACAATTGTTAGCTGTTGGAATACTAGGGGTTATTTTCATTATTTTAGGAAATTATATATCTAGAAAATATATCAAGAAAAACATTGAAAATAAACCTGTCTTAATTGATAAAATTATAGGTAACGTATTTATTGCAGAAAATGATATAAAGAAATTAAGTCAGCAAAAAGTAAATGGGATTTATTGGTCTTTAATAAATAGAGGCGAAAAAATATCAAAAGGTGAAAAATTTATCGTTATCAAAATTGAAAAAAACAAACTTGTAATTACTAAGGAGGAAATTTAAAATGGGATTTTATATAGGATTAGGGGTTATTGTTATATTGATACTTGCGGTTATAATGTCATCAATAAAGGTAGTTCATACAGGAAATGTATTAATACTAGAAAGATTTGGATTGTATTATAAAACTTTAGAGCCCGGCTGGCACGTTACAATACCTTTTGTAGATTTTGCAAAAACTAGAATTTCTATGAAACAGCAAATATTAGATATTCAGCCTCAGACAGTAATAACAAAAGATAATGTAAATATATCAGTTGATAATGTTATATTTTATCAAGTGCTTGATGCAAAAGATGCTATCTATAATATTGAAAATTATGTTTCTGGAATTATGTATTCGACTATTACAAATATGAGAAATATTATAGGTGATATGAGTCTTGATGAGGTTCTTGCAGGTAGGGATCAGATTAATGTAAAGCTATTACATATTGTTGATGCTATAACTGATGCTTATGGTATTAAAATATTATCTGTTGAAATTAAAAATATACTTCCCCCAACAGAAATTCAAATTGCAATGGAAAAACAAATGAAAGCAGAAAGAGAAAAAAGAGCTGCTATATTAATTGCAGAAGGCGACAGAGAATCATCTATAGCAAGGGCAGAAGGAGAAAAAAGAGGAAATATACTAAGAGCTGAAGCGGAAAAAGAATCTAATATTAGGATAGCTGAAGGTATGAAAGAATCACAACTTCTTGAAGCAGAAGGTAAAGCCAGAGCAATTGATGAAATTTCTAAGGCTGAAGCAATTGCTATTGAAAAGATTAATAGGGCTATTATAGATTCAGGTACAGATGCTAGAGTTATTGCTCTTAAACAAGTAGAAGCTCTTACAGAAATGTCTAAGAACCCTGCTAACAAACTTATATTACCTGTTGACACAATAAATTCATTAGGTAGTGTTGCAGCTATTGCAGATATTATCAAAGAAAAATAAATTTAATAAAATAAAAAACAAGATATAATTATTAGCTCTTTCCTAGTATTCAGTGTTTATTTAAAACTGCATACCTAAGGAGAGAGCTTATTAAATTATAATTTAATAAGTATATGTTATAATATTAACAATTATTTCATTTAGTTGTGATTCTATAGATAATAAAGTATAATTAATGTATAATTAATGTATGTGTGTAATCGATATCACTTAGAGAACAAGCGCTGTATACCCCTGGGAGGTACTAAATTGAAAGTCAGAGAAGCAGTAAGAGCTGTAGATGGAAATGTTTTAACTGGAGAAGAATATCTAGATAAAGAAATTGAATATGGATGTGGAAGCGATCTTATGAGTGATGTACTTGCCTTTGTAAAAGAAGACACCTTACTACTAACAGGGCTAACTAATATTCAGGTTATACGAACAGCCGAAATAATTGATGTTTTTGTGATAATTTTTGTACGAGGTAAAATTCCTACAAATAATATTATAAAACTAGCTAAAGAAAAGAAAATTATTTTAATTACAACTGAGCATACTCTTTTCGAAGCATGTGGGCGCCTATATAAAATAGGACTAAAAGGTAAATATTAATATGGAAAGTTATATAGTAAATCAGAAATTTAAGGTTGAAGCTAATAATTTTAATGAGGCTGGAAAAGCTTCTAGCGAAATAAAGTTAATGCTTAAAAAGATTGGAATTAACTCCGAAATTTCGAGAAGAATTGCTATTGCTTCATATGAGTCTGAAATGAATATTGTTATCCATTCAGTAGGCGGTGAAATTACCCTTTTGGTATCACCAAAGGAAATTATGCTTATTTCAAAGGACTATGGTCCTGGCATTGAAGATATAGAAAAAGCCATGATAGAAGGTTATTCTACAGCAGATGATTCAGCAAGAGAAATGGGTTTTGGAGCAGGAATGGGTCTTTGTAATATAAAAAGGTGTAGTGATAGTTTTAAAATTGAATCTGAAATAGGAAAAGGAACCACTCTATATATAAAAATATATATGAAAAAAGGTGATTAAAAATGGATGTTATAAGAGTTCACTCAGTTACACTAAATAAAGAAAAGTGTAAGGGATGTACTGCTTGCATAAAAAATTGTCCGACAGAAGCAATAAGAGTAAGAGATGGAAAAGCTCAGATAATTGATGAAATATGCATAGATTGTGGAGAATGCATTAGGGTATGTCCATATTATGCAAAAATTGCTGTAACAGATCCTCTTGAAAAAATATATGATTTTAAATATAAAATTGCACTACCTGCACCAACTCTATATGGTCAATTTAAAGGACTTAAAGATATAAATAAGGTGCTTTATGGACTTTTAAGCTTAGGCTTTGATGATGTATACGAAGTTGCAAAAGGTGCAGACTATACTTCAGCCTATATAAGAAGGTATATGAAAGAAGAAAACATAAAAAAACCAGCTATTTCATCTGCATGTCCATCTATTGCAAGATTAATTCAAGTTAGGTTTCCAGAGTTGATAGAGCATATAGTGCCAATAGATTCACCTATGGAAATGGCATCAGAGCTAGCAAAAAATGAATTTTCAAAAAAGCATAATGTTGATAAAAAAGATATAGGAACGTTTTTTATTACTCCATGTCCAGCTAAAATGACTGCTGTGAAAAATCCAATCGGTAAAGATAAATCATCACTAGATGGTGCAATATCAATTATTGATATTTATGGCAGACTAGTAAATGCACTTAATATCAAAGTACCTTTTAAAGAAGACTTTAAAAGAGCATCTTCCTATGGAGTATCTTGGGCAAGTTCTTCTGGTGAGGCAAACTCACTTAATATAGATAAGTACTTAGCAGTAGATGGAATAAAAAATGTAATAAAAGTTCTTGAAGAAATAGAGAATAATAATATTTCGGATTTAGATTTCTTGGAGTGTTTATCTTGTACAGGTGGATGTGTCGGGGGACCGCTTACTTTTGAAAATGGGTATGTTTGTAAAAATAGAATATCCAGAATTTCCAAGACTCTAGAAAAAACATTTCTAGATGAAAGTGACATATTAAAAAATGAGGACGAAATTAGCTGGAAATATACTAAAGAAATCAAAGCTAATGCAGGAATGAAACTTGATAGTAATATTGTAGAATCATTAAAAATGATGGAAGAAATTAAAAAAATTAAAGAAAGACTCCCCGGACTTGACTGTGGAGCTTGTGGTTCACCAACCTGCACTGCTTTAGCTGAGGATATAGTCAAGGGTGAAGCAAAGGAAAATGACTGCGTTTATATTCTTAGAGAAGAAGTTCAAGATCTTAAGCGTCAACTTAATAATTTAAATTTGGATAAAAGGGGAGATAAGTAAGTTGAAAATAAAAAATATAATCAGTGCTTTAGAGGGGGAAATATTAACAGAAAAAAATAATTTTGAAACAGAAATAAAAAACTGCTATACAGGAGATCTTTTAAGTCATGTAATGGTGAATTGTAAAGAAGAAAGTGCTTGGATTACAGTTCAAACCCATATCAACATAATAGCTATAGCTACTCTTTTAGACATTCCACTAATAATAGTGCCTGAAAATGCTAAAGTTGATAAAAATACTATTGTTAAAGCTAATGAAGAGGAGATTTCTATTGTAAACACAAAACTAAATGCTTTTGAAATAAGCGTTAAGTTAAAGGAGCTTTATAGTTAGAAGGAGAAAACAATGAAATACGCAGCTGATTTGCATATACACTCATGTTTATCTCCTTGCTCTGAAGATGACATGACACCAAATAATATTATAAATATGGCTTTGATAAAAGGGCTCGATATTATTGCTGTAACAGACCATAATAGTGGAAAAAATGTGGAGTCTGTTATTGAAGCTGCAAAAAACCGTATTCTTGTTGTACCTGGAATTGAAGTTGAAAGTAAGGAAGAGGTTCATCTATTAACTTATTTTAGAAAACTTAATGATTTAAAAAGTTTTAATCATATTATTTCTCAAAATTTACCTAAGATAGAAATTGATACGAAAATATGGGGTAATCAGATTGTAATGGATAGTAAGGACAGAAAAACAGGACTTGTAGACAATCTTCTTACAACCTCAACAACTTTATCTTTAGAAGAAATATTTTCTATTGTAAGGTCACTAGATGGGGTTGTAGTGCCAGCTCATGTAGATAGAGGAAGTTATAGCATAATTAGTAATTTAGGATTTATACCAGAGAATTTAAAGGTAAAGACAGTTGAGATTATGAAAAAAGATAGTTTAAAGCATCCAAGTATAAAACACTTAAACTATATAATATCTTCAGATGCCCACTTTCTTGGAAATATTTTGGAAAGAATATTTTTTTTAGATTTAAAAAAACTAACAATAGATGAAGTTATAGATAATTTGATAGGCTAGGTCATTAAATTATTTATGAGTAATACAATAAATTTTTAAAAGGAATTATAAATTTAAATTAAATAATCAGAATACTTAAATAACAAATCAATTTAGTTGTTTGAGTTTTATATAAAATAAAAAAAGGAGGATATATTATGTCTGTATTATTTTTAGAAGAAAACAAAGAAAAATTTGATCTATTAAACAAAACTATCGAAGAAAATAAGGATAAAAAAGGGTCTTTAATGCCGATTATGCAAGATGCACAATCGATATTTGGATATTTGCCATTTGAGGTTCAAGAATACATATCAAAAGAACTTGATTTACCTTTACCTGATGTGTACGGAGTAGCAACCTTTTACTCTCAATTTTCATTAGAAAAAAAAGGTGAACACGTAATTTCTGTATGTCAAGGAACTGCATGTTATGTTAAGGGTTCAAAAAAAATTCAAGAAGAATTAGAAAAAGAGCTTGACATTAAAGCTGGAGAAACTACAAATGACGGTAAATTTACTTTGGTAGAAACAAGATGTGTTGGAGCCTGTGGACTTGCACCTATAATAATGATTGATGAAGATGCTCACGGAAAACTAGTTCCAAAGAAAATGAAAGCAGTCGTAGATAAGTACAAAGACAAGTAAAATATGAGAGATATATCACTTCATATACTAGATATAGCTGAAAACTCAGTAAGGGCAGAAGCTGATTTAATTGAAATATTTATAGATGAAAATAAAACTAAAGATATAGTAAACTTAGAAATTATTGATAATGGTAATGGAATGACAAAAACCCAGCTACAAAATGCCTTAGATCCGTTTTTTACAACAAAAGATATAAAAAGGGTAGGGCTAGGAATACCACTTTTAAGAGCAAATACTGAAAGAAGTGGAGGAAAGTTTTCTATAGAGAGTATCCCAGAAAAAGGTACAAAAATAAATTCTACATTTGTAAGGTCAAATATAGATAGACCACCTTTGGGAGATATAAATGGAACAATTATTACTTTGATATTATCTAATCCAGAATTAAATTTTGTATATAAATTTAAAACCGAAAAAGGTGAATATATTTTAGATACAAGAGAAATAAAAAAAATATTAGATGGAGTATCTATAGCAGAAGCAAGTGTAATTGGATTTTTACAGAAAGAAATGAGTGAAGAAATAGAAAAACTAATGGAGGATTAAACAATGAAAAGTAGAGCAGAGCTTGAAGAAATAAGAAAGAAAACCTTGGAATCTATTAATTTAAGAACAGATAGCGATAAAACACGAGTAGTTGTAGGTATGGGAACTTGTGGGATTGCTTCTGGTGCTAGAGAAATCTTGTTAAAGTTCATGAGTGAAAAAGAAAAAAGACAATTAGATAATGTAGAAATAAGACAAACAGGATGTATAGGAGTATGTATGTACGAACCTATGGCGGAAGTATACAGAAAAGGGGAAGAAAAGGTAACTTATGTGCATTTGACCCCTGAAATTGTTGAAGAGATTGTTACAAAACATATAGTAAATGGATCCGTTGTGCGAGAACATACAATTAAATAAAGGGACTAAGCTTAGGTAAGTTATAAGGATAGAAATTAGGAGGATTAAAATATGCATATATATCGTTCACACGTACTTGTATGTGGTGGTACAGGATGTCATTCATCAAACTCAAGTGGAATTGAAAACAAATTTAATGAATCCCTTCTGGAGCATAAATTAGACACAGAAGTTCAAGTAATTATGACAGGATGTTTCGGTCTTTGTGAGCATGGACCAATAGTTATAGTATATCCTGAGGGTGCTTTTTACAGCAACATCGAAATTGATGATGTTGAAAAGATAGTAGAGGAACATTTATTAAAGGGTAGGGTATGTGAAGATTTACTTTATCATGATGCAATTGAAGACGATAAGACAATAAAATCGCTGAATGAAATGGAATTTTATAAAAAACAAAAACGTATCGCTCTGAGAAACTGTGGAGTTATCGATCCAGAGAATATAGATGAATATATTGCATTTGATGGGTATAAAGCTTTGGAAAAAGTACTTTTAACCATGGAGCCTCAAGAAGTTATTGATGTAATTAAAGAATCGGGACTTAGAGGTAGAGGTGGGGCAGGTTTTCCTGTAGGCATAAAATGGCAGTTTACGAAAGATGCAGTAAGTGATACTAAATATATACTCTGTAATGCTGATGAAGGTGATCCAGGTGCTTTTATGGACAGGAGTGTACTAGAAGGAGATCCTCATACTATTTTAGAAGCTATGACTATAGCTGCATATAGTGTAGGTGCTCATGTAGGGTATATATATGTAAGAGCAGAATATCCAATAGCTGTAAATAGACTTAAAAAAGCTATAGATGATTCAAGAGAGTATGGACTTCTTGGGAAAAATATTCTTGATACTGGCTTTGATTTTGATCTTGAAATTAGACTTGGAGCAGGAGCCTTTGTTTGTGGAGAAGAAACAGCCTTAATTGCATCTGTAGAAGGTAAAAGAGGAGAGCCTACTTCAAGACCTCCATTTCCAGCAGTAAAGGGAGTTTTCGGAAAACCTACTCTTTTAAATAATGTAGAAACCTTTGCAAATATTACTAAAATAATATTAGATGGAAGCGAAGAATTCAAAAAGATAGGAACAGAAAAAAGCTCAGGAACAAAAGTTTTTGCCCTTGGTGGAAATATAAACAACACAGGTCTTGTAGAAGTTCCTATGGGTACGACCCTAAGAGAGATAGTTTATGAAATAGGAGGCGGAATACCTGATGGTAAAAGCTTTAAAGCAGCTCAAACAGGAGGACCTTCTGGAGGATGCATCCCTAAGGAATTTTTAGATGTTGAAATAGATTATGATTCTTTAAAAGCCATAGGATCTATGATGGGTTCAGGCGGACTTATTGTAATGGATGAAGATACTTGTATGGTTGACATAGCAAAATTCTTTTTAGATTTTACAGTAGATGAGTCCTGTGGTAAATGTGTTCCGTGTAGAATTGGAACTAAAAGAATGCTTGAAATACTTGAAAATATAACAAATGGCAAAGGAAAAGAAGGAGATATTGAAAGACTTGAAACATTAGCTAGAAGTATTAGTTCATCTTCTCTTTGCGGCCTTGGTCAAACGGCACCAAATCCTGTAATCAGTACTTTAAAGTATTTTAGACATGAATATGAAGATCATATATACAAAGGAAAGTGCGATGCGGGAGTTTGTAAAGCATTGACATCATATACAATTATTGCTGAAGCATGTAAATCCTGTGGGCTATGTACTAAGGTATGCCCAGTAGATGCTATAGAAGGAACATTAGGCAAAGGTCCATTTAAGATAGATTCAGATATTTGCATAAACTGTGGAGCTTGTCTAGAAAAATGTCCTTTTGATGCAATAGTATTAGGTTAAAAAGGAGGAGCACTAAAATGAAAATGGTTAATTTAAATATAGATGGAAAAAATGTAAGTGTTGAAGAAGGAACCACAGTTTTAGAAGCATGTAGAAATGTAAATATAGATATACCTACTCTTTGTTTTTTAGAAGAAGTAAATGAAATAGGAGCATGTAGACTCTGTCTTGTAGAAGTTGAAAATAACAGTGGACTCCATGCAGCCTGCGTTCTTCCTTGTAGTGAGGGAATGAGTGTTAAAACTAATTCTCCTGCTATAAGAGAAACGAGAAAAGTAAACTTAGAACTTATTCTATCAAATCATGATAGAAAATGCTTAACTTGTGTTAGAAATACAAACTGTGAACTTCAAGATTTAGCTGAAAGATTTGGAATCACGGATATTAGCTTTGAAGGTGAAATGACAGATACTGTAGTTGATGATTTTTCTCCTTCTATAGTTAGGGATACTAATAAATGCATACTTTGCCGAAGATGTATTGCTGTATGTAGCCAGGTCCAAGAAATTGGCGTTATTGGTGCAACAGATAGGGGCTTTAATACTAAAGTTGGGCCAGCATTTGAACTCAGCATAAATAATGTGCCATGCATAAATTGTGGCCAGTGCATAATAGCTTGTCCTGTTGGAGCATTAAAAGAAAAAGATGATGCTTATAAAGTTTGGAATGCATTAAATGACGATGACAAGATAGTAGTAGTTCAAACAGCACCAGCAACAAGAGTAGCTTTAGGAGAAGAGTTTAATCTTCCTATAGGTTCTAATGTTAAAGGTGAGATGGTTACTGCCCTTAAAATGATGGGATTCGATATGGTCTATGATACAAACTTTGCTGCAGACTTAACGATTTTAGAAGAAGGAACAGAGCTTTTATCAAGAATAAATAATGGAGGAAAACTTCCGCTAATTACATCTTGTAGCCCTGGTTGGGTTAAATTCTGTGAAGACTATTACCCGGACTATATAGATAATCTTTCCTCGTGTAAGTCTCCTCATCAGATGCTTGGGGCCTTAGTAAAATCATATTATGCAGAAAAACAAGGGATAGATCCTGAAAAAATATTTGTAGTTTCAGTTATGCCATGCACAGCGAAAAAATTTGAGTCAGAAAGAGACGAAATGAAAATTAATAATATAAAAGATGTTGATGCTGTACTTACAACAAGAGAAATAGCTAGAATGATTAAAGAAGCAGGAATAGATTTCGTTAACCTAGAAAAAGGTGAATACGACCCAGTATTTGGTGATTCATCAGGAGCTGGAGCTTTATTTGGAGCTACAGGTGGAGTTATGGAAGCAGCTCTTAGGACTGTCTTTGAACTTATCACTGGAAGACCTCTTGATAATTTAGAGATAAATGCTGTTAGAGGACTTGAGGGAGTTAAGGAAGCAACCATAGATATTGATGGTTTAAAGGTTAGCGCTGCAGTAGCACATGGAATGAAAAACGCTAGAAAAATTTTAGATAAAGTAAAAAATGGAGAAAAAGAGTATCATTTTATAGAAATAATGGGATGTCCTGGTGGATGCATAACAGGTGGTGGACAACCAATAGTGAAATCTAAAACTGTTATGGAAAAGAATGTTTGGAATCTAAGAGCAGAAGCTATTTATAACGAAGATAGGAGCCTTAATGTAAGAACATCACATGAAAATCCTTCTATTATAAAGATTTATGATACTTATCTTGGAAAACCAAACAGCGAAAAAGCTCACGAGCTGCTTCATACAACTTATATAAAAAGAAAACAATATAATAATGAATAAAATTGTAAGCACATAAATTTTAATATAGCTTAGCCAAACTAAGCTATATTAAATTATACTAGGAGGAATAAATGAATAAACAAACTAGATGGTTAACTCGGACGGCACTTCTTTTAGCTTTAGCACTTCTTTTTCAATCCTTAAGAGCGGTAATACCAAAAATAATGGTACCAGGATTTGGAGAGCTTGATCAATATATAATTGGTTCTTTAGTAAATACTGTTCTTATTTTAGCTGCAATAACAACTGGTATAACTGGTGGAATCGCTGTAAGTATCCTAACTCCACTTGTTGCCTTGATGCAAGGAGAAATAGCTTTTCCTGTAATGACGCCTTTTGTTGCATTAGGTAACATGGCACTCGTTATATTTGTAGCACTTTTATATAATAGAAATAAAATAGCATCCTTTGTTACAGGAACTATTGCAAAATTTATTACTTTATATTTAACTATAAATTTTATCGTTATTCCAATAATAACACCAGATTTACCAGCGGAAAAAGCTGGTGTTGTAAGAACTATGCTTTCATTTAAATTTGGATACCCTCAACTTGTAACCGCAGCAATAGGAAGTATAATCGCATTTGGTTTGATACCAGTACTTGAAAGGGTCCTTAAAGAAAATTTCAGCTTAAAGAATATTAAATAAATAACTTCACATAATATATAATATGATGCTAAAATTATTGTAAACAAAAAGCATTTATTAAATAATTAATAATCGAAAAAACTCTCTTTATTATATAATTTGATATAATAATTTAAAAGAGGAGTTGTTTGAAATATTTTATTGTGAGTTAGAACTTTTTGATGATGAAATATATTTAAAACTTGATAAAGTGCAATCTGAAAATCTAAAAAAAGGATATGTTCCATCATATCACTTTAAAATATTTAGAGTTTTGGATAAAAAAGAACTAGGAATATGTGACTTGCGAATTGGGCACAACAAGAATACTTTCTATGGTGGAAATATAGGATATTTTATTGATGAAAAATACAGAGGTCATAATTATGCAGGAAAAGCATCTTTATTATTATTTAAATTAGCTTTAAAACATAATATGGATTACCTATTAGTAACCTGCAGCACTCAAAACATTGCTTCAATAAAAACTATTAAATACATAGGAGGAGAATTTACGGATTTACTTTATATTCCATGTGATCATGAAATGTATAAGGAAGGAATAATAAAAGTTTTTCAGTATAAAGTGAATCTTTTAAGAAATAATTTTGTTTGACTTATAAGCTGTCCTCCTATAATATTATTTTATAACAATATTATAGGAGGACTTAATGATAAAACAAGATAATATCAAAAAAAGAGCTATCTTCGTGTCAAGTATTTCAGGATTTATAGCAGCCCTTAGTTCGGCTGTTGGTCTAGGTAATATTTGGAGATTCCCAACAATGGTTGGAGAGAATGGCGGAGGAGCTTTTATTTTTGTTTACTTAATTTGTGTAATGCTACTCGGTATTCCTATAATGATAGCTGAATTTTTTATAGGGAGAAAGACAAGAACTAATGCTATAGGTGCTTTTGATAAATTTAAAGCCAGTTCTTTTTGGAAAGTAATAGGATATCTAGGAGTTATATCGACTCTCTTTATATCGTTTTTTTATAGCACTGTAGCCGGATGGGTATATTCCTATGTTTATAAAGCCTTTTCAGGTAAATTTTCATTTATAAGGAACTTAGAGATGGGACAAGCTAAGAGTTTTGTAAATGAAGAGTTTACAAGAACTGTTGATGTAAATTTATATCCTATGCTATGGCAAGGACTGGCTATATTTGTAGTAGCTTTTATATTAATACAGGGTGTAAATAAAGGTATAGAGAAAATAACTAGAATTTTAATGCCAATTTTATTTGTAATTATTTTGCTTATAGTTTTTAGAAGTATAACACTTAGTGGAGCCTCAGAAGGAATTAAGTTTTTATTTAAAATTGATTTTACGAAAATTACAAAGCCAGTAATTTTATCAGCGCTTGGTCTTTCATTTTTCAAGCTTTCTATAGGACTTGGAACAATGATAACTTATGGAAGTTACTTTACAGATGATAACAATATGATAAATACTTCAATGAAAGTTGCAGTGTCGGATACTATAGTATCGATGCTAATTGGTATAGCTATATTTCCAGCTGTTTTCACATTTAATTTAGAGCCGGGATCAGGACCAGGACTTTTATTTAATACAATACCTCTGATATTTTCAAAAATGCCTTTTGGAAATATTTTATTAGTTTTGTTTTTTCTTCTTACAGCTTTTGCTGCAACAATGGCCATGATGTCAATGGTAGAAGTTTCTGTAACTTTTTTATCAGAAGAATTTAAATTTAAAAGAAAAAATGCAGTTATAATTATTTCAACTTTAATATTTTTGGTTGGTTCTTTAACCACTCATTCAAAAAGTGTTTTTGGTAGCATAAGCATTTATGGGAAAAACTTTTTTGATTTTTTTGATTATATGTCTTCAAATATATTTTTACCTATAGGTGGACTTTTGATAGCTGTTTTTGTTGGATACTTTGTAAAAAAAGAGGATCTTTATTTTGAACTATCAAATAAAGGGACTTTGGATAATACTAGAACTATAAAAATTTTTAATTTTATAATAAAGTTTTTAACGCCGGTTTTAATAGTTATAGTTTTTTTAAATATATTTAATATTATCTAGGACAAGTAGTAGTAATGAATCTCCCCTACTGAGCTAAAGCACAGGAGGGGTTTCTGAGAATCTATAGCCTAAGCTACTCTTATTCTCAGTGGTGTATCCACGGCACCTCTACGGTATAAGGCATCTAAGCCTACAACCTTACTTTTT
>JAAZDF010000095.1 GCA_012512905.1 Clostridium sp. | reverse complement strand
GTCCAAAACTTATCATAGGCGTGCCTGTGGGATTTGTTAACGTAGTTGAAAGTAAGGAAATAATATTAAAAAGCGGTGTCCCATATATCGTAGCTAGAGGAAGAAAGGGTGGCAGCAATGTAGCTGCGGCAATATGTAACGCGCTTATGTATATGACAGGAGAAAGATAATTAAGTATTACCATTTTATTAAATGATATCATAATATCCATAAGTATAGCTTTCCAACTTATATCAAAAGGTAAATTAAGTAAAAAAAACATTAGAGAATAACCATAGTTATAATTAATAAACTGATACCAACGAATTCTGTTGATATCAGTTTTTTTATGGTATAATTAGCAGAGTTAATTTTGAAATGAGGTTTTGCCATGAAATTTATAAAGAATATATTATTTAATAGGATACTTATTGTTGGTATTGCAATAATGGCACAGCTAATAGCCCTTGTTTGGATGATAATACAATTTCAAGATTATTTTGTATTTTTTTATGCAGCAAGCATAGTTTTAAGTATTATTGTAGTACTTTATATAGTAAGTGATTCTATGAATCCTGCATATAAAATAGCTTGGATAATACCCATACTATTATTGCCTATTTTCGGAGGTTTATTTTACATATTTTTTGGAGGAAACAAGGTAAGTAAAAAAGAGAAAAACAGAATGAATTATATTGTAACAAAAATGAATTCAATTTTGATTCCCCAAAAAGGTATAATGAAAACATTGGAAAGCGAAAATATTATAGCAGCAAATCAATCAAGATATTTGCAAAATTCAGCATACGGTCCCTTATACAAAAATGAGGGTACTGAATATTTTTCACTTGGAGAATACAAATTCAAAAGACTGAAAGAAGAACTAAAAAATGCAAAAGAATTTATATTTTTAGAGTATTTTATCATATCAGAAGGTAAAATGTGGAATGAAATATTAGAAATATTACTAGAAAAGGTAAATGAAGGGGTTGACATAAGAGTAATATATGATGATTTTGGATCGGTTTTAACTCTGCCATATAAATACGATAAAATATTAGAAGATATGGGCATAAAATGCGAAATTTTTAATCCTTTAAGACCATTTCTTAGTCCAAGACTTAATAATAGGGACCATAGAAAAATAGCAATAATTGATGGAAAAGTTGGATTCACAGGAGGAATAAATTTAGCGGATGAATATATAAATGAAATAGACAGATTTGGTCACTGGAAGGATTCTGCTATCATGATAAGTGGAGAGCCTGTATGGTCACTAACTGTAATGTTTTTATCCATGTGGGATTACTTAAGAGGTATTGATGAAGATTTTAATAAATTTAAAAATGAAAACCATTTTATTGGTAAAGACAAGCATGGATATGTTCAGCCATATACTGATAGTCCATTAGATGATGAAACAGTAGGAGAAATTGTATATCTAAATTTAATAAACAAAGCAAATAAATATGTATATATTACAACTCCCTATTTAATAATTGATAATGAAATAGTAGTAGCGCTTACTTCTGCTGCTAAATCAGGTATAGATGTTAGGATAATTACTCCTCATCATCCGGATAAGTTGTATGTTCATGCAGTGACTAAATCATTTTATAAAGTACTAATAGAAGCAGGAGTAAAAGTATATGAATATACACCAGGGTTTATTCATGCCAAGAATTTTGTAGTAGATGATGAATATGGCGTAGTAGGAACTATAAATATGGATTATAGAAGTTTGTACCTTCATTTCGAATGTGGAGTTTGGATGCACAAAACTGACAGTGTCGTAGCTATGAGAGAAGACTTTCTAAATACTATAAAGGTATCAGAAAAGATATCATATGAAGTAGCAACTAATATTAAATGGTATACAAAACTTGGCAGGTCAATATTAAGAGTGTTTTCTCCACTGATGTAAAAGAAACAGTCCACGCAACTGTTTTAATCCATTAATTATATTGTACAAACTAACTCCACTTTTCGGCATAAGAACCGATTGAGGTGGAGATTTTTTATGGGTAACTAATAAAAAATGGACAATATGCTTTTAAAGGGCAAGCTTTATAACTATCATTTAAGGCAAAAAAGGTATATTATATTTATAGAGGCATATGTATATTATATTTAAAATAACAAAGGAGTTTGATAGATATGGTCAAGATTACAAAGAGATTAGAGATTAGCATATTAGCAGGAACCATACTGGGAGTATTTTGTGTAATCGGAGCATCAATAAGGTTTGGTTCTGAGCTTGCTCCGTACCTAGTATTTTCATTATGGTTTAATAGACTTTTGTTGGGAGTTGTAGTAGGTGCTCCCTGGGGTGAAGTTAGTCTTCCTAAATCGCTTATAAGAGGGGCTGTTTTAGGAATAATTGTTTCCTTTGCATATTATTCTTCAACTGGATTTTCAGATATAGTTAGCTTTTTGGCTGGAATTATATATGGAATTATAACCGAAGGTGTAGTTTTCTTGGCGACAAGTCGCCCAAAGAAAAGTATGTAGAAGTATAAATATTAAGTGATAGAAACATCTTTGAAAAGAGGCTTACAATGGATATATCGGTTTTAAAGGTTTCAAGTATAACAAAATGGATTAAGAAAAAACAGATTATAAAAGATATCAGTTTTGATATTAAACGGGGAGAAATATTGGGATTTTTAGGACCTAATGGATCAGGAAAATCTACAACATTAAGGATGATTGTAGGCTTATCAAAACCAAGTTCTGGGGACATAAAAATCTGTGGGTATTCAATTGAGAAAGAATATGTAAAAGCCATGTCTAATGTGGGCTGTATAATAGAAGGTCCTGATCTTTATGATTATATGAGTGGATATAGAAATCTTGAAATATTAGGTAGTATGTCAAAAGGCGTCACTAAGAAGGATATAGATGAAGCAGTAGAATTAGTCGGTATGGAAAATCGTATTCATGATAAAGTCGAGATTTATTCTATGGGGATGAAACAGAGGATAGGTCTCGCTCAAGCTTTAATTCACAAGCCTAAATTACTAGTTTTAGATGAACCTACAAATGGGCTTGATCCTCAAGGCATACACGAGTTTAGGGAAATTGTAAAAAATTTAGCTAAAGAAAAAGATATTTCAGTACTGATTTCTTCCCATCTAGTCAGTGAAGTTCAATTGATGTGTGACCGAGTAAGTATTATAAATAATGGAAGTGTTATTAAAAATGCATCAATAGATGAAGTTCTATCAACTGGTGAAGTTGTTTGGACATTAGATGATCCAAAAAAGGCACAGTCAGTTCTAAAAAATAGTTTTAATATAGATTCATCTATTGATTTAAAAGACTTAATAGCATTAGTTGACGTAGAAATGCTTTCAGAAATAAATAAAACTTTAGTTAATTCGGGCTTAGAAATCAAGTATGTTGAAAATAGAAAGAGAACTTTGGAAGATTTATTTTTAACCCTTACAGATAAACATAAAATCGGATAAAGGAGTGAGATCATGACTTCATTAATACAAAATGAGACAATTAAGTTCTTATTAAATAAAAAAATGATTCTAATAATTATTCTGCTTTTTATTTTTGCAGGTTTACTTTCCTATGGCCAAAAATATTCTTATGACAGAAATATAGAAAAATTCGAAGCGAAATCTGGTGGGGTGGAATATGATTGGAGAAGTCTTACTACTCAAAGGCTCAACGATCTTGAAAAACGTAGTAATAACGAATTCATACCAGAGGAAGTCAGATCATCTATGGATAGCGAAATCCAGCAGTTAAATTATTTTATTGAAAACGACATCAATCCTATAACTCCTACAGCGTTCAAATTTAATGTTCAATTTGTTGAACAAGGTATTACACTATTTATACCTCTTCTCATCGTAATTTTAGCTGCAGATTTAGTTTCAAGTGAATTTTCTAAAAAAACTATTAAAGTTTTACTCACAAGAGCAGTACCTAGATGGAAAGTATTGCTGAGTAAGTATATTTCACTTATCATTATGACTACAATTTTAGTGTTTATTATTGCTGTAATATCTACTACAGTATCCTATTTGTTTTTTCAACAATGGGGATTTAAAGAACCCATTGCTGTAGGTTTTAGTCTGATTGAGGGTAAATTAAATTCAGCTTCAACAATATTAATTTCTCGATTACAGTACACTTTATTAATATATTCTCTATTGTGGTTTGTATCTATAGTAATAGCCTCTATAACATTATTGACTTCGGTTATAGTTGATAATAGTCCGGCAGCTATAGGTATAATTATGGCAGCTCTGATCGGTGGTCAATTTTTACAGTTTTTCTTATCTGAATGGGAAATAGTCAAATACTTCTTTGTAATAAACTTAGACCTTACTAGGTATTTAACTGGGTCATATCAACCTATTGAAGGAATGAGTTTGAACTTTTCTATTCTTGTATTAAGTGCTTGGGCTGTATTGTCACTTATAATAAGCTTTCAAGTGTTTAATCGTAAAGACGTACTAGTTTAAGTCAAACATTAAGGAGGGTAAATGTGTTTAAAAAAGTAATATGGCCAATATTGCTATTTATTTCGATATCACTATCGATTGTATTTGTAATGGGTTTTATTACTTCTATAAATGTAAGTAAAAGTGATGAAGGAGATTATACAGAAAAAACAGCAGGAAACTCAAACAATATACCGGAAGAAGAAGATAAAACTCCTGAAGATTCTTCTGAAATACTTATCCTTGGAGACTCAATAGGATTTGGAGTAGGGGATGAAGAAAATTTAGGTATAGGAAATAGATATGTAGATTTAATAAAGGAAGAAGGTGAAAATAAAAAAGGAATTACAAATATTTCAGTACCTGGCTATGAAAGTAGTGAACTCGTCAGATTAATTAAGAGCGGAGAAAATGTATCTAGTATTTCAAGTGCAAATTTAATCATTATTTCAATAGGAGGAAATGATTTAAATCGTCTAGAGTATGATGATAACTTAACTTTAAATATTGCATTTAAAGAAGCTCTTAAAAATTATAAAGAAAACCTAAAGTTTATAATAAAGGAAATTAGAGCTATAAATCCAGATGCGCAATTAGTATGTATAGGTTTGTATGATCCATCTGGCAACGAAGAACCTGAAAAAACCAGACTGCTTTTAGAGTGGAATTATGAAACTCGTCTAATTGTAGGTTCGGACATTAAATTTGCATATATACCAACTTATGAATTATTTGAATATCATTTAAACGAATATCTGTTTTTAGATGAATTTCATCCAAGCGGTTCAGGCTATCAAGTTATAGCAGAGGAAATTTATAAGATATTAAACTAGAGGCAATTATATATACCAGCACCATAAAGAGAAGATGGATTTTTAGTAAATGAATAATTATAACAATGTAGTTGATAAGTTCAGCTGAGAGCGTAGTACAAATTATTAGAATGAGTTTTAGGAAGTATGGCTTTTGATATAAAACATAAGATGAAATCCTTGTATATCAAGCTTAAAAAAGCGAAACGAAAATCAATGTTTACATGGAAGGTGGTATTATATGGCGGAATCAAGCTAATATTGCTATGCTCTATCAAACAACACCATAAAATATAACACAACACAAAAATACTTATGATGTGATGGAGATTGATAAAAATTTTAGACGGTGCTGCTAAAGGAAAAATTCTCGAGAGCAAATGGAGCGTAAAGTTTTAGGAATATGCAATTTATAATAGAAGAAAATTATAGACTCCATCAGAAGATGAAAAAATAGGTAAATTACTAAAAATTGAGGATTAGCTTCAAAAAGGATTTAAAACTTACATAAAGCATTAAAATTACAGAAAAAACAAGGCTTTGAGAGGTAAACTAGAATACAAAAATAATGGCAATTAATTTTCCATAGACGTCAGGTTAAACTAATGAGAATGATATACTTATTCTTGGAGGAAATAGAAAGTATGATGAATCATATTTAAAAGTTGGGAATTAAGATCTTTAAAACAAAGGATTACTTGAAGGAGGAATTATATATGGATAAATGCAAATGGTGTAATAAAAAGTTTGATGAAGATGCGATGGTATCATTGAGCTTAAATGAAAATGAACCATCAATGTTGATATGCAATAAATGTTATAATGAGTATATGGCAGATTTGCTAAATGTGGCTAATTGTGAAGGTTTCGAAGAAGAAGCTACATTTAAAGATTGTGATGATTTAGATCATACTTTTCAAATAATAAAAAGGATTAGTCCGATGGGTGGTTTATGGGAAGCAACTGAGTTCTTAGATGGAGACAAAATAGGATATTTGTTTAGTATACATCAAGATTTTGAAGATAATCCAAATGAAACACTAAAGATGCTTTATAAAAAAATAGAAAATGGATTGTCAAGAAAGTTTATTGAAAAAGAAATATTATATGGAAGAGAACACTGTGGATTAAAAAATGAAAAAGTAGAAGGGCGCATTGAGTGGGATGGGAGACATGAAGAAAATATTCCTAAATTTATCATTGATGGTGAAGAATATAGTCTAAACGAAATAGGTAGGATGATTATGTCCTATGAGGGATGGAATTTTAAATTAGAAATTACAGAACAAACTGAATAATGAAAGAAGGTTATCCTAATGTCTAACAAAATAAGTTTAAAACAAATAGTTGAAAAAATTGATACCCAATCAGTTGAAATGAATGCCTTTTTAAATAAGAATTCTAAAGAAATATTTTATATTTCAGAGGAAGAATTTATAATGGCAGAAGATGATGAGCCTATTGATAAATTGCCGGAGTGGTTGCAGGAACAAATTAGATTAGTTGAAGAAGTATTATATGGAGATGATTGGATTTCACTTCCATCAAAGCTAGAAATTCACGAGTATAATATTATGGAAAAATTTTGTTTTTCGCTAGACGATGAGGATATAAGCAACGCAATGTGCAATTTAATTAAAGGAAAAGGTGCATTTAGAAGGTTTAAAGATTATATCCAAAAATATAATATAGAAGATGATTGGTATAATTTCAGAAATAAAATTTTGGAAGAAATGGCAATTGAGTGGTGTGAAGAAAATAATATATCTTATATAAAATAAACAGCCTACAAGAGCAATTGATTTATACTGAAGGTAGCAGAGAGCCACTAAATATAGATCATAATAAAAGATACAATTAGTTTAAAGATATGAATGAACAAAAAAAGGATGCATTAATGGTTGGAGTAAAAAGAAACGAATAATGAATATTTAATTAAATAAAGTATATTAAGAGGTGGGATACCTTTTATTATTCAAAAAATTTCGCTATGGCTTTTTAAGTTCAAGAAAAGATTGCAGATTCCCAACACTTATTTTTTGGTGACTTGTTCTACTAGTTATTAGTGTAAAAATAGCTATTTATAATATTGACCATTGAAATTTGGCCAAGCAAAGTGCTATACATTTTTTGGTTATGTTGGCAATATTAACTAGATTACCATAATACAACACATGAAAAATTGGATAAAATTCAATAAGAAGAATAGAATTCTATTAAAGTTTCGATAAGTCAGTATATTGTACTTAGGGTAACAATT
>JAAZDF010000094.1 GCA_012512905.1 Clostridium sp. | reverse complement strand
ATAAGCCTTTGGCAGAGCAAGATAGTGTAAGTATAAATGGAATTATGGTGGCAACCAATCGACACATGAAAAAGATTGGTGCAATAATAGGGATAGGAATAATTATATTCTCGATAGTTTATCCGTTGATTGTGCGAGATGAATATGAATGGTTTGATGCCTTTTCTATGGTTTTGATAATTGGAGTTGGAACATTTATTGATAATTTTTTCGGTATTAAGTACAAAATACTACTACAAGCAGATCAAAAATACTATATTCAAATAGGCGCATCTACAGTAACTACTATTTTGACTACTGTAACTTCAATTGTTTTAATTACATCCACATCATCAATACATATTGTAAGATTGGGCATAACAATAGTATCTTTAGTAAATCCTTTGTTACTAAGCGTGTATACAAGAAAGCGTTACTCTTTTGATTGGAAAGCTCAACCCGATTATTTAGCCATTAGTCAACGATGGGATGCTTTTTTCCATCAATTATCGCACATTATAAATCAAAATATAGACATAATTTTAATCACTTTGTTTGTTTCACTTAAAGAAGTATCTGTTTACACTGTTCACTTTATGGTTGTTAACAATATCAGTAAAGTTGCAAACTCCCTTGTTACTGGTATTAATTCAACTTTCGGCAATATAATCGCGAATAATGAAAAAGACAATTTGAGAACGACCTTTTTTTTTATTGAATGGGTAATGATGTCTATATGTACAGTGTTATTTTCCGTAACAGCCGTTATGCTCCCTGGTTTTATCACTCTTTATACCAGTTCAATTGTAGATGTAAACTATTTGCGTCCAACTTTGGCCATTATAATGGTCATCGTTTCATTGATTAATAGCACTAGGATTCCTTATAAGATGCTCGTAGAAGCGGCTGGTAAACACAAAGAGACAAGAAATGGGGCGATATTTGAAGTAATTTTAAATTTGACGATTTCTATAATTTTAGTAGTTAAATATGGAATTATTGGAGTAATTATCGGGACCTTAGTTGCGAGATTTATGCGCACAATTGAGTATTCTATCTTCTGTATGAAAAAAATACTACGTATTAATTTATTGCATATTTTAAGACATTACTTGTTGTTAGCAATTTCTTTTGCAGTATGTTATTTTATAGGTGTGAACATCCAACTATTTGATAACGTCAGTTATTTTTCATGGGCGGCGAACGCAACACTGGTTACAGTTATTTCTGCCATTACTGTTATAATCGTTGGTTTGTTATTTTACCAACGACAGTTTAAATATCTAATTGCAAGAATAAAGCGAAAAACAACAAAGGGAAAATGATATGATTAAAAAAACTTTAATAGATATTATGTACGCATTGAGAGAATCTAAGAGAAAACAAAAGATATTAAAAGGCAAGGCTTTTCAAAAAAGCAGGTTAGAAGCAGCAATTATTCGATTAGTCCATTCGATTGAAAAGGGTTTGTCTATTAAATCCCCGCGTCTTGGGTTTGGATACAAAACAATTGAAAGGCTTGCTTTATTGGTAGATGAATATATGAAAGACCCGGCCCAAGATTTGACGTGTGTCTATATGGCTGGCGGAGCACTGAAATCATATTGTAATTTTCACGATTCAAAGGAATTTGAATCTCATCAATATACTAATACAAAGAAGTTTTACGAAAAGATTAATAACTATTGTTGTTCCGTAAACGAAATAACTGAGTATGGCGGAATTAAAAGAGTTTTATTGAGTGAACTTGACTGCGATATCAACGAAATTGAGAAGCTTTTTAGAACGAGACATAGTATTCGTGAATTTGAAAATAAGCCAGTAGAAACGGAAAAAATAAAAAAGGCTATTGCCCTTGCTCAGCATGCCCCATCTGCATGTAATAGACAAGCCGTAAGAGTATATGTTGTTAATGGCAAGAAGCTCCTTGAAGAATACAACAATAATTTAGAAGGTATTGGTGGCTTTGCTTAAGATGTCGATAAATTTTTAATTGTTACAGGCAAATTGTCTTCATATGATGAGTTTGAATATAACCAATTTATAGTTAGCGCAGGTATTTTTGTCGGGTATCTTTCTTTAGCATTGCACGCTTATAAAATAGGCGCCTGCATCATTCAAAGATCTCTTCGATACACTAAGCAATGGAAAGAGTTTTGTGAAAAGTATAATATCCCTGATGATGAACAAATAATTTGTATGATTGGGATTGGAAACATGAAGGAAAGCACGATGGTGCCAATATCACGCAGATATCCGTTGGATAAAATTCTTCGAGAATTAACTTAAAAGCAGAGTAATTGTGATATTGTATTCGTTTCCTCCACACATAGCATTAATGTGAGAAAAGGGATATAATTTTGTAGTATCTTGACATTATTATTAATATTAGTATACTAATTATAGATATTTTAATGATAGAAAAAACTTTTATAGAAACTGACTGAATTATAACGTTTTTATTGAGAATAAACATATGTATGAATTAATTAGGCTTTAAACAGAGACCTTTTTGTCGACTGTGGTTAAAATATCCTTTAGCAATGTTATTTGTACCCTTAAGTGGATCAATTAGGAGTTCATTCAAACTACACCTGTCTTGACGGGAAATACGCTAATTTATGCGTTTATGAAACTTACGAATACAATGCATAAAGAATGTAAGGAGTTATAATGAAAACATTAAATACTAAAAAAATACTTGTAACAGGAGCGGCGGGGTTTATTGGATACTTCCTTTGTCAACGATTGCTTGATATGGGCAGTACAGTCGTTGGAATAGATAATCTTAACGATTATTACGATGTTAGCCTAAAGCATGAAAGGCTTCATTTGTTGGAACCTTACAAAAAGTTTTCGTTTCATAAAATAGATATTTCAGATAGAGCAGCTATAGAAAAACTTGTTTCTAACGAAAATTTTAATATCGTTGTTAATCTTGCGGCACAAGCAGGGGTGCGCTATT
>JAAZDF010000093.1 GCA_012512905.1 Clostridium sp. | reverse complement strand
CTAGGCCTGTAGTCCAATCAAAAGAATTCTCATTTACAGCTATTACGTCGTTTCCTTCAAATTTGTGTGTTCTTTGAAGGCGATAAGTCACTCCACCTAAAGGAGTACCAGAAGGATTTTGAACTTCGTCTCCAGTCCCCTCTGGATTATTAGGATTTAGTGGATCCTGAGAAAACTTACTTATAGTAAGGCTAGCTTCAGTTGGTACATTATCATCACCATTATCAGCAAGGGCATTTAATCCCGGTAACATTAGAGAAAGCATAAATATTACAGCTAAAATATAACTAACAGTTTTTTTATTTTTCATATCATTAACTCCTCACTTTTATTTTTCTAGTGTATTCTCTTATGAAAATCGCCCCTGCTAATACCATTATCGATAGGCCAATGATTGAAAACGAAATTCCACCATATCCACCAGTATTTGGTATTTGCCAAGTATTTTCAGTGTTTATTATTCTTAGTTCAATAGTCTCTTCTTCACCGTTTACAACTACGTCAATCGGCTCTCTAAGTCTCTTATAACCAGCAGCTGCTTTTGTTTCGTGAAGCGTGTATTCGCCGTATGGTATATTTTCCATTAAAATTTCACCGTCTATATTTGTAGTTAATGGACCTCTTACTACTAGACCCGCTTCATCTCTTAGTTCGAACATAGCTCCTTCTATCCTATCTCCATCTTCAGTATCTTTTACTTTTATTATTTTTATATCTGCCGTGATTAGATTGTTCACAAATTCAATTGTTATAGTCTCTAAGTTGTTTTCTATTGTTACTGTCTCTGTTTTTGGATCTAATATATAACCAACAGGTGCCGCTGTTTCTTTAACTGTATAAATGCCGTAGTCCAAATTATCAAATCTAATTTTTCCTGTAGCATCAGTTGTTTTAGGATTTTCTATCCCTGTAACTGCCACACCATCTTTATATAAAGTAAATTCTCCGCCAGCTAAAAGATTTCCATTTTCATCTCTCTTCTCTACTTCAATATTTCCTTTTATAGGACTATTTGTGAAAGTTACTTCTACAGTTACCCCACTACCTGATACAGTCACATCTTTAGATTCTGTATCCATTACATAGCCAGTTGGCGCTGCTGTTTCTTTAACAGTATATTCTCCGTTTTTAACTCCTGAGAATAAAGCTTCACCATTTGGACCTGTGTTTTGAGGATTATTAGCTATATTTACAATAGCTCCCTCTTTATGGTAAAGAGTAAATTCTGCTCCTTCTAGTTTTTCTCCATTGTCTCCAATTTTAGTAACTTTGATGTTTGAAAGCTTTTTAACTCTAACCATCATAGTAGCTATAGCAACACATCCGTTAGGACCTATTAATGTAAGCTCATATTCTGTATCTTCTGTCGGGCTAACTGCTGGATTTTTACCTCCCGCTAAAATAGATGTATCACCTAGAACTCTCCACTCATATGTATAAGTATCTCCTGGTGAACCTTCTCCACCTATTGGATCACTCATATAGTTTTCACCTAATTCATCAGTTCCTGTTCCAAGCTGCAGAGAATCTCCCTCATCTACACTTGCATCTGTAAGAATAATACTAAGTGGGGCTGAAACATCTACATCATCCACAAAGAAATCTTTCTCTTTTTGGTCACCATTTACATCTTTATAATGTAATTTTGCATACTCATTAGTATTTGCAGTACCTCCAGTAAATGTTGGTTTAGCCTGAACTATATATTTAAACTCTGCTGATTCTACTATAGTTCCTGGTACAGTTCCTGGATACCAAGTTATCTCTCTAGTTACAGAATCATAAGTTGCTCCCGATGGAAGATTGTTTGGATCTATTAAATCAAAATTATCTCCTATCTTGTCTAGCACAATAGCTTCTTTTGCTGAGTAATTAATTAAGCCAGCAATTGAAGAGTAAATTCCCTCTAATTCAGCAGTTGTAGGTGCCTCAAAAAATTGCCCTACTGGGGCTGATTTTTTTAAAGTATCTACAGCAATCGTTTTTTGATTTGCAGCCATTCCTGTAAATAATCCAACAGTAAATACTTCTGCTATATCTTGAAGGGCCAGACCCTGCTGGTAAGCGGCTTTAGTTGCATTAGTATGCGAAGTCGGAGCATTTGTTGAGCTCCTTGTAATGTTTCCATCCATATATCTATTGGCAGCACCATCTGACATCATTACAACTACTTTTGTTGCTTCTGGTCTTGCTGTATTAATTTTATCTCCTGCAAATATAAAACCCTGATGAATATTCGTATATTGAGCGCTTCCACTAAGAACATTCAAGTTATTTATACTACCATCTATTGTACCTAAGCTCCCTGTCCAATCTTGTTTATGGTATGCATTAGTTCCATAGGATACTAATGAGACTCTATTGCCATTCGGATTCCCATCACCCAAGACTGCTTTTGTGAACTTTTTGGCCGCAATTTTTGTAGCTTCCATTCTATTAGGATACCCACTTCCCATACTACCGGAAGTATCTATTACCAATACAACATCTACTGGTTTGGCTGGTGGTGTTCCAGTAATTCCTAAGGTCACTTCAAAAGTCCTACATCCACATATATTTCCTTCTTCATCTTTAGTTCTTTCGGCAGTTTTAGTAACTGCGATAGTATCTTCATATACAGGATTAGACATTAAGCCGATTTTTCTGTATTTATGAATTGTAAAATTCATATTAGAATCATCTAAATCTGAATCAAGGTTTGATCCCTCTTCTAGAACCTCCTCTATAATTTTTACATCTTTATCTACATCTTTATCAACGTTCTTATCCAGATTTTTATCTAAATCTTTATTGGCATCTTCTATTATTTCTTCGTCCTTTATATCTGCCTCATTTTCATCTAAATCATCTACATTAATTTTCTCATCATCTTCAGAAATAATTTCAATAGAATCTAAAACATCGTTAATTTCTCCATTTTTATCATCTGAACTCTTATCCATTTCTACATTTTCTGTGACACCACTATTTAAATCAGAGGCAAAAACCATCATAATATTACTACTCGCCATAATAAAACTAAGTAAAAAACTAATAATTGTTACAGCAGTTCTTTTTCTTTTCATAAACTTCTCCTTTCAATAGATTTTCCTCAGTAACTTATTTCTACTCAATAGTTCTTAGAAATAACTTGTAGTTCATTATAGCTTGGTTGACTATTTTTAACAATGTCCTTTTCTTTATTAAACTGTAACTTAATTGTAAACGCTTAAAGTCTATGTTTTTCAGTGTTTGGTCTGTTTTTTATTTACTTTTATATATGTTTTAAATATCTTGTATAGTTTTATCATCCTATTTTATATATATATTAAATTTCTAATTTTTAGAATACTTATATTCTAGTTAAATATAAGTATAAAACTAACTCGCCTATAAAGTCTTGCTTTTCAGGTTTTTTACAAACAAAAATAGCTATAGAAATATTAGTAATTATACTAACTATTTCTATAGCTATTTTTAGGTGATTATTAAATTGTAGTTTTTATTTTAACTTCGTCTATATTCTCAATATCTTCAAGATTTAAAACAAATAAAACATGTCTTGTTGCAAGCTCCTTAATTTCAGATTTTCCTTCTTCTCTTTTTATAAAAAGATCTATACTATCACCTTTAATAATAGCATTTTCACCTTTAATAATAGTTTCAGGGCAAGGCTCTACTATAACACCTACTACAAGTCCATTATCTAAAAAGAAGCTTTCATCTATCTTTTCAAGTAATTCAAGATTTGACTTTTCGATAAAAAATGGATTCTCGATTATATCATACTCTGCTAGATAAGCCTTAAATTCATCATAGGTTTTTATAATATATTTTGAATCAGTTAAAGACTTACTTTCTGAAGTTCTAAAGTTTATTATATTAAAATTTATGGTGTTTTCTAAATCCATTTCTGTATCACTTTTATCTATATCTTCTATATTTTTTTCTGCACTTTCTTCAAAACTTTCTTCAAAAATCTCACTAACACTATCAATGCCTTTAATACCTGTGCTACAAGAAGCAAATAGCATTATTGACCCTAATAGGAGTGTAAGTACTTTAACTATTTTTATCATTATTTCTCCTACTTTATATATTTAATAAAACCCTATCTTATAGCTGAAACTCGTCGGTTTCGTCAATAGGCTCCGCTAGTAGTTCTTCTCCGTACTTATCTTTATTTTCTTCCAGTACTTTTCTTGCAAAGCCGCATACTGCATTTACTTTAAGATTATTTTTTTTAGCATATTCAATAGCAAAATCTACTAGTAAATCACCAAGGTGCTTACCTTTATAGTCATCGTCCACCCGTGTATGATTTAAAGTTAAGATGCCGTAATCTTCATAGTAAAGCATTTTACCAATTTCTCTGCCATTATCTTCTAAGATAAACTTTTCATTTTTAGGATCTTGTTTAATTTTTATACTCAAGGTTTTCTCCTCCTATATTTTGGATACTATCAAATCCTTAATTAAATTAGCATCATTTTCTATTTCTTTTTGGTCTTCTCCTTCGATCATAACCCTAACTAAAGGTTCTGTACCAGAAGGTCTGATTAATACCCTACCTCTGTCTCCAAGGTCATTTTCAATTTGCCTTATAGCTTTTTTAATATCTTCATCTGTGTCATATATGTACTTATGATTATTAGATACTGTTACATTAACAAGTACTTGGGGCATAGTTTTCATAACTTTTGCAAGTTCACTAAGGCTCTTTCCAGATTCTTTTATTATACTAGCAAGCTGAACTCCTGTAACAATTCCATCACCAGTTGTGTTAAAGTCACCAAAAATTACGTGACCTGATTGCTCTCCACCTAAAGAGTATCCATGCTTTATTATTTCCTCTAAAACATACCTATCTCCAACATTTGTTTTAATAAGTTTGATTCCTTTTTCTTTAGCTGCAATATCAAGGCCTAAATTGCTCATAACTGTAACTACAAGAGTATCATCTTTTAGTTTTCCTTTTTCTTTTAAGGCTAGGGCAGAAATAAGAAGAATCTTATCCCCATCAACAAGTACTCCATTTTCATCAATGGCAAGGCACCTGTCTGCATCTCCATCAAGGGCAAGACCTAGGTCGCATTTATTTTCTAGCACAAATTTCTTAAGTCCCTCAGGATGAGTAGATCCTGCGTTATCATTTATATTAAGGCCATTAGGTTCATGGTTAATTATAAACACCTCTGCTCCAAGGTCTTCAAATACCTTTTTTGCAGCAATGTAACTTGCTCCATTTGCAGCATCAATAGCAACTTTAAGGCCTTTAAGATCTGTGTCTATAGTCTTTTTTGCGAAATCTATATATTTTTCTATAGAAAGGGGATCATCTGACACTTTTCCAATATTAATTCCATCAAGTATAGCTGAGTCATTAAAATCATTTTCTATAAGAGCCTGAATCTCATCTTCAAGTTCATCACTTAATTTTAGCCCTTTGCCATCAAAAAATTTAATTCCATTATACTCTACTGGGTTATGGGATGCTGATATCATAACTCCTGCATCCGCCTTAAATTCACGAACGCTATGGGCAACAGCTGGGGTAGGTACAACGCCAAGTCTTACAGCTTCCGCTCCTACAGATAGTATTCCTGCTATCATTGCGTTTTCAAGCATGTCACCTGAAATTCTAGTATCTTTTGCTACAAGTATCTTCGGCTTATGAGTTCCATCTGTAAGCACAAGGGCTCCAGATTTTCCTAATTTAAAAGCAAGCTCTGGTGTTAGCTCTACATTTGCAATTCCTCTAACACCATCGGTACCAAACATTCTAACCATAATTTACCTTCCTTATCTAAATTTATATCTAAATACAACTTTTTTTATTTTTTAATTTCTATATCTCTATCTAAAGTCTACTTTAATAATTATATCATAGAGGCCTCACAACAGATTACATTAAGGTAACTTAAGATCTTACCTTTTGAAGTTTTCAGCTAAGGTCATATTCCTTACAATAGAATCTTTATCTATTATAACTTCATCTGAATATTCAAGGCTTCCAATAACGCATCCTCTACCTACTTTTATGTTTTCCCCTTTAACTTTATTTACATGAGTATTCTCAATAAAAATATCCTTTCCTTCAATATAGTCGCATTTAAGTATATTTTTATCTTCTCTTTTTTGCATAAATTTTTTCAGGGTATTCTCTTTTCCTATAATATCTTTCCTTTTGTTTTTAATCTCAATATTATTTGAAATTATATTTTTGGCAAAAGAAGGATCTGAAATATCAAAGCTAAAGCTTTCGCAGTATATGTCTCCATCTGTAGAAAGCTCCCCTTTAAAATTAAATAGTCTGCATTTCAAGTTTTTTATTATAAAAAGAGATCCAAAACCCTTTAAATAATCTTTAATAAAGTTATTACCCATAATTTTTGTTACGCCTTTAAGTTTAAAGATTTCAGTGTCTATATCTCCAGATATTTTAGAATATCCTTTTAAATTTAACGATTTCGATGATATATCTCCCTGTATTCTCCTTAAACCAAATACTTCAACAGATGATGAGTCTAAGTCTTTTTCGTTTTTCCTTTTATTTATATTTTTATAACTTTTACTTTTATAGCCCTGGTCTTTATTAAAATTTATTTTCGCTTTTTTAATAAGTTCTATAATTTTCAAGTTATTTAGATTTGTTTTCATTAGCTTTGTTTTCAAGCTCCTTTTTTAGTTTATTTACGCATTTCTTTATATCATAGTCTTTTAGGATAATGTCTCCATCAAAAAAATAGATTGAATTTTCTATGTGAAGAACAGGAATTACTATTCCTAGTTTTATATATATACTGATTTTAAAATTAAACTCTTTTAGCTTTTTATAGTTTAAGTCTATTTCTTTTATTAGTTTAAAGACAGTTTCAACATTTATATCATAGTTTAGATGTAGATCGCTTCCTATATAAATATACAGTAAATCTAGGAAGCTATAGCCAGAGTCTTTTATATATAAACTCTCATATACCTTAAGTATTTCAGGAGATAAGATTTTAAGATTTAAAACTTCTTTTTTTCTTAGCCTTATATCTTCAGGCACTCCACCTTTAAAATAACTTTCCATTTCCGTTAAAGTCATTTCTTTTCTTAAGAAACCTATCTTATCAATTCTTTTATATATCTGATCTTTTTCAAAAAATGTTTCTTGACCCGTTTTAGTCGGCATATTCTTAAACCAATCCTCTGGAATAAGGCCCATTCTTTTCCACCTATATAGCTGACCATAAGAAATATTTTTTTCCTTAAGTAGGTCCTGTTTAGAAACTAAGTTTTTCATATAACACCTCTAACATTTAATATAATAACACTAAGTCTGGTAATGTCAACAAAAAACTCCCCTTTAAGTATTCTAGAAATTTTTTTTAATTTCATTGGATTACTTAAAGAGGAGAATGTAAATATAAATTACACGCTAGTTTCCAGCTTCTTCTTCTACTTCTTCTTCTTTTAACTTAAGGAT